>CAZQVW010000141.1:0-7064 GCA_964596865.1 uncultured Bacteroidaceae bacterium | reverse complement strand
TTTGAATGTTTTGGAGTTCTCAAATGTGTCAACGATTTTCAGTATAAGACAATGTCGCCGCAAAAGGCTACGAAATCTTGGGAGAGCGCGAATTTCGGGGATGAAGTGGTTCTTGGCGCGGAGCGTCAGTTCCATTCTCGTTCTCTTTTCGCAGAAGCACTGCAAGTGGGCGAAAAAAGTGAAATTTGAATATTGCGTGAATAATTTGCCTGCAACTGGCGATATTTTCTTCCTGTTTTCTGTTTTTATTAACACAAATTCTTTGTGTGTTATGAAATTTCTTTAACTTTGTGCTCGACTTTTGCTTGTAACTAAGTCGATATAGTATAGGTTCGCAGCGCGCGTGCGCGAAGAGGGGAGGGCGGTGCCCAAATCCTGCGCCCGATACCCATCCTCTAAGTCCACCCGAATGAGCGGGAAAATTTCCCGAATGCGCGGAATATGGCCCACTAATCGCCATCCGTCCGCACAATGCGCGGCAAACACATTCTTCAATCCTGAAACAATAAAACAATCATATCTCTAATGAAAACCTCTTTTCTAAAATTCCTAACAGCGGTAGCTATGGTGATTGCCTTTGTCGGCTTCTATGGCTGTCAAGACAAAGTGAACGAATCAGACCTCTACACGTTCACCGGTCAAACCATCACAAACTACCTTGAGACTTCGGACAACTTCACCGACTTCGCCTACATCTGCGGCAGGGTGAAATTGAGCCGCAAGAGTGATTCCTATGTGTCGCAACTGTTGGCCGCGCGCGGCAACTACACCGTCTTCGCGCCCACTAACGAGGCTGTGAGAGCCTATTTGGACTCACTCTACATCACCACCAACTACGACATCACTCAAATCCCTGACTCCACCGCCGAATACATTGTGCGCAACGCCATCATTGACAACGGCAACGATGAGGCCTACCTCACCACCGACTTCCAGACCGGTGCGCTGGACAAGACCAACATGAACGACCGTTATATCACCATCTCCTACGACAATGACTCCGTTACCGGCGCCGCCCAGACCTATATCAACGAGAATTCCCTCCTCGTTACCCCCGATGTGGAGGTGGAAAACGGTGTGGTGCAGGGCGTGAACAAGGTGTTGGAGCTCTCCAACGCTTATCTGCCCGACCTTATCGAGACCACCCCTAACCTCAAGGTATTCTCCTACCTCCTCAAGCAAACCGGTTGGGCCAACAAGCTCACAAAATATCGCGATGAGGACTATGAGCAAAACCACGCCGAGATGGGTGTTGATATAGGTGGTAAAGCCTATCCCTATCCCGAGCACAGATATTTCGGTTACACCGCTTTTGTGGAAACAGACAGCGTATTCGAGGCCAAGTGGGGCATACCACAACCAATCGTGGAGAACGGTATCCTCCAAAACGGTCCCGAAATCCTGGCCGTCATCGCCCAGAAAGCCAAAGAGACTTATACCGATGCTACCAGCGACGACCTCACCTCCGAGCAGAACGCTGTCAATCAGTTTGTCTCCTATCACCTGCTGCCCGAGCGCCTCACCCTCGACAAACTGGTGGTACACCATTGCGAGATGGGCTACGCCTATTCCAACCCCTCCAATCTCTCCATCGACTGCTTTGAATACTACGAGACTATGTGCACCGCCCACCGCCGCCTCGTCAAGCTCACCGAAGGTAAGCAGACCGATGGCAAGCGCATCAACCGCCATTGCAAATATAAGACCGATGTCTCCGCCGGAGACTTCTATGAGGAATATGATGTAGACCGCCCGGGTATCCGTATCATGGAAAGCAATGACGGCTACAACTCAAACGCCCTCAACGGCTTCTATTACGCTATCGACGACATCCTCCTCTATGATAAGGACGTGCCTAACGTGGTGCTCAACGAGCGCCTGCGCTGGGATGTTAGTTCGCTCCTGCCGGAATTGATGACAAACGGATACCGACTCATCCATACCAACCAGTCGCTGCCAATGCCCGCAGGCTATTTCTCCACAATGACCACTTCCGAGTCCTGCAAATATTGGTATATGCCTTATTATTCATCCACGATAGACAACTATCAGGGAGATGAGCACAATGTGCGCGGACAATACGATATGACCCTCCGTCTTCCGCCCGTGCCCTACTACGGCACCTACGAAATCCGTATCGCCGCCCCCACAAACACCTCGTTTGGTATGGCTCAGCTCTATCTTGGCACCAATCCCAATAACCTCCAGCCTATCGGCCTTCCGCTCGACCTCCGTCAAAACTATTCCAAGCCCAATATCGGTTGGGAGCAGGATACCGACGATTGGGATCACAACCGCGAGAACGACAAGGTGATGCGCAACCACGGTTATATGAAGCCCCCCTACCATGACGGTATCAAAAACTCCGGTGGCACCGTCGTTACCGAGTCCATGCGCAATACCACGCGCTACGCCGGCAACCTCCGCTTGCGCAAGATTGTCTATCAAGGCACGCTCTCGCCCGATGACGTGTGGTATATCCGCGTGAAATCCGTTATGGAGAATACCGACCTCTCCTTCCTCTGGGATTACATCGAGTACGCCCCCAAATGGGTTTACTCCAGCCCAGAGCCTGAAGACATCTGGTAGGATTTCCATTCCTATCAGCCCTCGCGCGCGTACCATATATTATATTATAGGTAAGCGCAGACCCCGCGCCCAAGAGTGGCGAAGAAGTTTTTGATTCATCACAGCGTATAGATTAAACCTGTAGGGTCAGGTTTTATACCTGCTCGCAAAAATTGCATTTTCACATTGTGAAATCACATTGCTAAGCGCATCTGCAATTTGCGAGCAGGTATAAAATTTTCCCAAATTACGTACCTCAAATTTTGAGGCCTCCGCAAACCTGCCTCCTACCGGCTATATCTCGTGAGTTTATATGATTATTGCGCGTCTATATGATGTGGCGTAATTCCATTCCCCTCTTTATTTCTTCATCCACGCTCCGCGCCGTCCTTTTCCCCTTTTCTCAAAAATTCATCCCTAACTATTAAACAATATGAAGAAGATTTACTTAATTATGGCCCTGCTGGCAATCTTCCTTTGCCCGCAGAGTATGTGCGCGCAGAAGTATAAGCTCGACACAGAGGCTACAGCTGGCCCCGTGCCTGGTACATCTTATGCTATTGTGAACGCAGAGCTCAACACCTACATCTCTTGTAAGGTTAGTGCCGAGACCGGCGGCTTACTCTCCAACCTTCCCGACGATGATGTGCTTTGGCAAATCGAAGACACGGGGGAAAAGACTCCCGCCGGCTTCTCTCTGTATTACATCAAGTCCGTCAGCCAAAACGCCTACATTCAAGAGGTGGATTTTGAGGGCAACCCCGGCCTCGATGGCTTTGATGTCTTTAATTACAAGGGATTCAACTTTAACCTCGGTGCAAAAGCCACCGCTGCTAAGGTTACTATCGAAAAAGGAAAGGGCGGCACCGACACCGCTGTGGGCGAGGCCTGGCGCTCTGTGGGTCCCTCCACTGGGTTTGTCATCGCCAGAAAGGATTCCGTGGTCAGAGATGGCGCTGCCACGTGGTTCTTTAAGTTCGGCGTGCAGAATCACAACGTTGCTTTCGAGCCTTATAACGAAAGTGTGGGCTGGCAATTTTGGACTGTTACCGAAATTCCCCTCAAGGAGAAGCTACAGCTGTATGTAGACCAGTTCTCCACCACCGAATACCTCGGCGGCACCGACCCCGGCTTCTATTCCACCACCGCTGTGGATGCCTATACCGCCAGTCTGCAATCTGCTCTCAATGTGCTCGTGGATGATAACGCCACCAACGCGCAGTATCAATCTGCTATCGACGACCTCCTCGCCAAGCGCGAAGCCGTGGAGTCTTCTATCGTGCCAATCACTGATGGCTACTACTACCTTGTCAGCGGATACGATGATTTCTATAATAATTTCGGCGTTGAGAAGGCCGCTTACGCTAATGCCGAGGCCAAACAGCTTTATTATAAGACTTTCAACGCCGATGACATAGACTTTGTCTTCCAAATCACCAGCGATACCCGCCCCAATACCAATGAGGACGGTTCGCAATATTGGGTGCGCAGCTTTGCCACGGATCTCTACGCTTCTTGTGGCACAGAGTGGTATAATTCTCACAATAATCTCACCACCACGGCCGATGTGCCGCAGGTTCTGCGCAATTTCTGCCCAGGGAAATGGTATTGGGCCAACACTAAATTCCCCCGTACCTCCGTTACTCCCTATGCTTCCTCTTCTCCTACGGCTTCCAACAGCGAAGGTCCTCTTACTACGTGGGGACAATGGGGCGACGAGAGCACTATCACTACTCATTTCAACCTCTGGTATCTCCGTCATATAAGCGATGAGAAAATGGCCGATTTCGCCGTGGCTAAGGAGCAATTTACTCGCACCGCCCGCATCGAGGCTCTTGCCAATGAGGGTCGCACTCTTTACGCAGGCTTGTTCTCTTATACTCCTTCCGGCGAAGGTCTTATCACTACGGCCGGTGGCAATTGGGGTTTCGATACCAATTCTGCCAACACCAACGATGAGGGCAACCAGATTGTGTTCTCTCACGTTCGTACGCAGGGTGTGGCTTTTGCCGACAACTATAAATTCCTTATCGACAAGGCCGACTCCTCTTACATGCAGGGCACTGGCTATGTTCAGGTAGATATTTCCGCCACTCCCCAGCGCATCGTTACTTTCGAGTATGACGCTCGTTGCTCCAGCGGTAAATACGGCAATGCCAAGCAGCATCAGTGGGGCGCCGAGGAGCGTCCTAACAAAGTGGAGATCTATGCTACCAACGACACCACTTCCTCCGGTTCTTGGACAAAGATTGCCACCACCGAAATGGGCGCACTCCCTCTTCCTGCCCGCTTCTCCGTGGACCTTGGCGATTCCTATAGCTACCTCCGCTTTACTGTTCTTTCCAACGCCAATGGCGGCAACTATTTCACCATCTCCGAATTCCAAATCTACGAGGCTACCGTGGATCAATCCACTTCGCAATATTATATCACCCCGGGTATGAAGGACGTAGCCGACAAACTGCTCGCCACCATCACCGACAAGCTGAATAGTAAGTCCTCGGCCACCGATCAAGACATTCAGGATTTGGAGAATGCCATCGCTGCCGTGCGTGCTCTCTATGCCGATACCGCTTCCCTCGCTTCCGAGGCTGCCCAATGCGCAAGTCTCGCCGCTACTGCCGTTGTCGGCACTGAGGTGGGCCAAGTATCTTCCCAAGATGTGATTGATGTTCTTGCCGCCGCTGCCACTGCAGCCCGTGCTGCTGTAACTCCCACGGCTACTACCGCCCAAATCTCTGCTGCCCTCACCTCGCTCCAGGAGGCCAAGGCCGCTTTCTTCGATGCTATGAAGCAGATTGAGCCGGGCAAGTATTATTACATTGTTTCTGCCGACACCGCCGCCGCCGATGTGATTAAGGAGGCTCCTATCTACTTGATTAGGCCGAATTCCAACAACGCAATCATGGCCGGCTTCTATTTGGAGGATTATTCTGCCTCTCCTTATTATATTTGGCGCGTCTTGGCCACCGATAGCGGTAAATATATCATCCAGAACCTCTCCTCCGGCCAGTATATGTACACCTATATCAAGGGCGCTGGCACCAGCTACGTCTCCAATTCGCCTACCGATTTCGAAATCAACTATTCCGGCCTGGGTGCTTACACTATCATTTCTGATACTCCCGACAATACCTCGCGCCTTGCGCTCTCTATCTACCCCAGCAAGTACAATACCACCATTCTTCAGTACAAGCCGGAGCAAGTGGGCGGGCCCACATCTTGGTATTTCCGCGAAGTGCCGCCAGAGGTTGATGCCATTATCAATAACGACACCCAGACCAACACGATGGACATTCTTACGCTCCCGTATAACATCGATAACACCCTCGGTCTCAACGATGACTTCCATATCTACGGTATCCGCAAGATGACTCAGGAGTATAACGCCGACAGTGTCCTCATCACCTCCATCGAGTTCTACGAGAAGCAGACTGCTGCCGCCAACGAGCCCGTCTTCTACAAGCAGGGCACTCCGGGCGAAGCTGACGCTGTGGCCAACGAACTGACTATTCCGTTCCCCACCGACCTCACCACCACTCCTGTGCCCGCCAATGGACTTGTGGGCTGCCTTGTTACCAGTGATGTGCCTACCGGAGTGGCTTATAGCGATGGTACGCAACTCCACGCTGTGCCCGAGCCCTCACGCATCGGATTCCGTTCCGGTATCATCGACCCCGCTTATTATACCGGCGAGATTGATTCTGTTCAGACCGCCTTCACTCTCACTGTGGCCGGTCTCAATCCTTTCCCCAGCGCTAATAAGTATGATGTAAACGGTGATGGCGAGGTGAACTCCGCCGACATCACGTTTGTCTACAACTTTATCGCTTCCGGCGAGCAGAGCGGTATCAGCCTTTCCGCAGCCGATGTCAATGGCGACGGCACTGTCAATTCCGCAGACATAGCTGCCATCTATTCTTCCATCTCCGGCACTACTGCCTCGCGCAAGTATCTTTCCAAGGTGTTTCACCTCGCGAAATAAGTCTCACCTACGAATTCCCTTAAAGCATCATTCTAATATTAGGAGGCCATAACTAAGCATTTGGCGTGTAGTAAACCGCTTTATAATCGGCCTTACTTTTTTGGAGTGCGCTCAACCTTATTATTAAGCCCTGCGGGTAATCTTTCCCGCAGGGCTTTTTGCGTCTTTTCCTAATCTTCTTTTTCCTTTGTTCCGCCATTTTTTGCCGTTATTGCTCCCCTTGCCTGCATTTATTACTAAATGACGGACATTTTCAACGCCCTCTCGATTTTTCTCCTATACCCTAATTATATATAGCCCCACTTTGTTTGTACAAATTGCGTGATAATGACAACAAATCACCCTCTTTCGTGATTTTTTCTCGCGTTAGTTTGCGTTCACAGTGCTGTAACATTATCTTAACAGTACTGTTTAGTTATTGTTACAGTACTGTTTAGTTATTGTTACAGCACTGTTAACGATAGTCAAAACGATTGGATGTGGGTTTTAGAACGGAAAAAACTCACTCAAG
>CAZQVW010000140.1:0-7206 GCA_964596865.1 uncultured Bacteroidaceae bacterium | reverse complement strand
AAAGTTCGCAATTTAATAAGCCATACAAAAGTCGGCCTATTTCGGACGGATACCTTGAAATGGGAGGGTGATTCGAAATTCTAATCACGACAAAACGGAATTCAAATCACAACAAACAAAATCTTAATCTCGGCAAAAGGCAACAAAAAACGCCCCTTGGATTTCTCCAAGGGGCGTAAAGGTGTATTAATAATGTATATACCTATATTTTAATGTATTGAATTCAGCAACAGGTGTGCTATTCTTGCTCCAAACGAAGGGTCTCGGTAGTGCGGTCGCAAACCTCGGAGGGGCCGAAATATTGAATGGGGCCCGGATAGACGTAAGCTGTCTGGCGCTTCCATTCATCGCGGTGAGCGGCAAAGGTCTTAAACGGTGCGCCGTTGAGATCCACCAATGCCTTGCGGATCACGGGCTTCATCTTACCGTTGCGGCGCTCCATATTGAGCATCATCGTGATGGGCACACCGCCAGCAACCCACTCTGCAGCGGGACGGGTGGTCTTCTTCACGATGGCCATATATCCGGTCTTGCCATTGGAAATCAATTCACTGGCACTAACGCCAAGCGAATAGCAGTAATCGGCATCAAAGTTGGACGGAGCTGCGCACCTGCCCTCATATCCGAAGAAATGGTGGAGGGCGGCAAACTTACCTTTATACTTACCTTGCTTCTTCCATTGATCCAACTTCTGCGCCACCATTTCACTGAGCAGTTTCTCGGTCTCTATCAAAGAAACCTGCACATTTCCGTGGGGGTCGCGCTCGCCGGTAAGCTGTTGAGCAAAAGCAGTGGGCAGCGAAGCTAAGGTGCGGGTGTTCTCGGGACTGAGATTGCCGTCAAGGAGCCATGCCACGTTGTCCTTGGGCTGAGCTTTTGCGTAGACGGGTGAAGAGAGAACATCGTTGAGCTCGCCAATGAGCTTGTTCATGGCAGGGATGAACTCAATCAGGCCTTCAGGGATAAGCACGGTGCCGAAATTGTTACCATCCTCGGCACGCAGTTTCACTGCCTCGGCAATGTAAGTAACGATGTCGTCCAAAGAGAGGCCCTTCTCCTGAATCTCCTCGGAGATGAGGCACACATTAGGCTGCACTTCCAAAGCACACTCCAACGCAATGTGGCTGGCGGAGCGTCCCATCAGTTTGATGAAGTGCCAATACTTCTTTGCAGAATTGGCATCACGCTGAATGTTGCCAATCACCTCGGAATAGGTTTTGCAGGCGGTGTCGAAACCGAAGGAAGTCTCTATTTGGTCATTCTTGAGGTCGCCATCAATGGTTTTGGGGCAGCCAATCACCTGCACGCCATAGTTTTTAGCGGCATAATACTCTGCCAAAACGCAAGCATTGGTGTTGGAATCGTCGCCACCGATGATAACCAGAGCCTTGATGCCTAATTCGCGAAGAATCTGGATACCACTTTCAAACTGGTCTTCAGTTTCCAGTTTGGTGCGACCGGAGCCAATCATATCAAAGCCGCCTGTATTGCGATACTCGTCAATAATTTCCTTTGTAAGCTCCATATATTTGTGATCCACCAGACCGCCCGGGCCAAGAAGGAAGCCATAAAGACGATTGGCGGGGTTGAGGCGCTTGATGCCATCAAACAAGCCGGAGATAACGTTATGACCACCAGGAGCCTGGCCGCCTGACAGGATAACGCCAACATTCATTGGAGCGTGCTCCTTTTTCTTTCCGGGAATAAACTCTACAAGCGGCAAACCGTAGGTGTTAGGAAATAATTTCTTTACTTCTTCCTGGTCGGCCACACTTTGGGTGGGCTCACCCTCACGGATGTCTACATCACCCTGCAAACCCAGAGGGAGCTTAGGGGTGTAAGAGGCTCTCGCCTGCTGTAATGCACTTTTCTTTACCATGGTCTATGAATAGTTGATTTAGATAAATTAGGGTTGTTTATTGTTTGTATTTGAATGAATACTGTGATGATTGTCTCGCGCGGAAGAACTGTTTAAACTGCTATGCTTTTGGGCATTAACATTCGTAACTCCGGCAGGATTTGAATGGGAGGAATCGCTTTTCACAGGAGTTGCCACCGATTTTGAGGCAGAGGGAATAGCGACATTTTTCTTAATCCCTACGTTCATATTCTTAATTCCGCCGCTTTTCTTGTACTTATTCTTGTCCGGCTTCGCGTGGGGTTTCGCAGTGGTCGATGATTGCAAAACCTCGGTCTGTAAACGAGTAATTAACGGCTCTAAAAATTTGGAAGGAAAGATACGCGAGTAGCCAATAATGTAACATCCTGTTCCAGCCACCAATATTAGCAATACCCATATCACCCACATAAAGCTCCGCCGCTTCTTTGGCTCGGGCGTAGGGGTGTCAGTGTCGTTATTGTCTTCGGATTTATCGTTCTCAGCATCATTAGTGGCGTCGTCTGCGCTAACGATACCGCTATCTGCATTGATAGTTGCACTATCTGCATTAATAGTTGCACTATCAGCATTGACTGTTGCGCTCCCTGTATTGATAGTAGCACTATCAGCATTGATAGTAATGCTGTTCACATTGTTAGGAGAACTATTACCATTAGTAGGAGCACTACTAGCATTGGTAGGAGCGCTGTCTACATTTGCTTGAGCGGTATCTACATCATTATTGGTATCGCCGACATTATCTTTTCCGGAATTGTCGTCTTCTTTTCCGGAATTGCCGAATCCGTTGTGTGTTTCTGCAACAGTAGGCTTGATTTCCGGCTCTGTTTGAGAATCAATAGCCTGCTGTTCTGAAATGGAATTCTGTTGTTCAGAAGGGGTGCTCTGCGCTTTAGATGGGTTATCCTGTTGTTTAGGCGCGTTTGCGGAAGTATTCTTTTCAGATTGCTCTTCTTTCTGCGATTCTTCCACAATAATCAAATCTTCATCATCCAAAGCGAGCGAAGCAAACTGGGAGAACGGGCGATTAACCTTGTCTTTCATCACCTTGTCGGGAGTGAACGTGATTTTATTGTACTCCCGCAGACTCACTCTCTGCCCTGTATTGATATTAATGCTTTCGCGGGCGTTTACCACTACAAGTTTGAATGTCCCGAAGCCCTTAATCTTTACAATATTATCGTTCTGCAAAGCCTCCTTGAGAGTAGAAAAGAAAGAGCGCACAAAATGCTCACAGGCGGACTTGCTCCGCCCCGTGGAGAGGGCCATTCTTTCGCCCAGCATCTGAAGTGTTATTTTTTCTTTTGCCATAGACAAACCGCAGAAAGCTACTTAGTTGATTTTCGTCTTTTATTAACAGATTTTTGTCTTAATAGAATAGACTTTGCTCTTTTCTTAGTCGATATTGTTCTCTACTCAATGAGTTTTGCTCTTTAGTTAGTTGATTTTATTCTTGTATGTAGGCGACATCTTAAAAATAAGGGAAAGTTTCGGGGGCAGAAGCATTTTTTTGCCGGTGGAGGGGTTGGCCATAATCCTTTCGCCTTTCTTTTTTATCTCAAAACTGCCTAAACCCGACACTGCCACCTCGCTATCCTCCTGATCAAGCGCACCTACCATGGTGTCGGCCAATTCATTTATCATTTTCTGACAAAGATTGGTCTGCATTTGATTTTTTCGTGCCAGTGCGGTTAGAAATTCCTTGTTTGTCATAACTTGTGAAGCGCTGAAAGCGCAGGGGATTAAGAGTTGTTGTGTGAGTGTTGGGTTTGGAATAGTTTGATTATTGTGGAGCCAATTTACCATAAAGGTCAAATTCGTTTGAATCCGTAATGTTCACATTGTATATATGGCCAGACAATAGGCGTTTACCAGTGGGCACAGAGATAAATACCACTCCGTCCACTTCCGGCGAATCAAACTCGGTGCGTCCCACATAGTATTCTCCCTCTTTATGACTTACGATTACCGGCATCTTCTGCCCTACTCGGGTAGTCATAATCTCTTGGGAGATATTCTGCTGAAGGGCCATGAGTTTATCCAGCCTGTGCTGTTTTACGTCCTCAGGCACATCGTCCTCATAGAGTTTGGCGGCGGCAGTGCCCTCCTCTTCGCTATAAGTAAACGCGCCCATTCGCTCAAAGCGCATCTCCTTTACAAAATCCAATAGTTCTTGAAAATCTTCCTCCGTTTCTCCCGGGAAACCCACCATAAACGTAGTGCGAATGGCGATGCCCGGCACTTCTTTGCGTATGGTATTTATCAAGGAGCGCTGTTCTTGGTTAGTGATATGGCGCTGCATTCTTTGCAAAATCCTATCACTGGCATGCTGAAGGGCAATATCTAAATAGCGGCACACATTGGAGTGAGTTCTCATCACGCGAAGGAGGTCGAGCGGGAAACCATTGGGATAGGCATAGTGCAATCTAATCCAGCGCACCCCTGGAATGGCAGCCATTCGCTCTACTAATTCTGGCAGTTTCCTTTCTTTGTAGAGATCCATACCATAATAAGTGAGCTCCTGCGCAATTATCTGGAATTCGTGCACTCCCTTTTTGGCCATGCCCTCCATTTCGTGCAGGATTTCGTCCATTGGCCTACTTTTATGCCGCCCCGTCATCAAAGGAATGGCGCAGTAGGCGCAGTTACGATCGCAACCTTCGGAAATTTTTATGTAGGCATAATGGCCTTGCGAGGTCAATAAACGCCCATCAGCGCTTAGGGAATAAGCGCTCATCCGCGAAGTCGAGACCTTGTCCTCCGCAACGAGGTCATCTACAAGACTTTTCCAATTAAACTTGCCATAATATTTGTCTACCCCGGGAATCTCCTGATTTAGTTCCTTATAGAAACGTTCAGATAAGCATCCCATCACAAAAACTTTCCGCAATTTCCGGCTATTCTTGAGATCCACCAATTTCAGAATCATCTCAATACTTTCTTCCTTGGCATCGGTGATAAAACCGCAAGTATTGACCACGGCTATATCGTGGTGAAGTCTGTGGGGATTATGATAGACATTATAGCCTGCCTCTTTCAAGCGAAAAAGCAAGTGTTCGGAATCCACAAGGTTCTTGGAGCATCCCATTGTTATAAGATCCACAGCAGGCATAATCAGACAAGTATTACTTATTAAATGAAGACGTTATTTCTTAAACAGAGAATCCACAAATTCACGCTTGTCAAACGGCATCAAGTCGTTTATCCCTTCGCCAACACCGATAAAGCGCACGGGAATCTTCATTTGATGACTGATTCCTATCACCACACCCCCGCGGGCTGTGCCGTCCAGTTTGGTAATGCACAGCGAGGTAATGTTTGTGGCCTGTGCAAATTGCTTGGCCTGCTCAAACGCGTTCTGACCGGTGGAGCCATCCAAAACCAGCATCACATCATTGGGCGCATAGCTCAACAGCTTGCCCATTACCTTCTTTATTTTTGTGAGCTCGTTCATCAGCCCCACCTTATTATGCAGTCGGCCCGCAGTATCGATGATTACAACGTCGGCATTCTCGTTTATAGCGTGGGACAGTGTGTCGTAGGCCACAGATGCGGGGTCGCTGCCCATCTGTTGTTTCACCAGCGGCACATCCACGCGCTTCGCCCACGTCTCCAACTGCTCGATGGCGGCGGCGCGGAAGGTATCGGCAGCACCGAGAACCACCTTAAGTCCCTGCTGCTTATACATATAAGCCAGTTTACCGATAGTAGTGGTTTTGCCCACGCCATTAACTCCCACCACCATGATAACGTAGGGCTTTTGCACGGCCTCGCCGTTATTACTGTTGTGGTCATCGCCGCTTTTTGGCATTGGCGCACCACCATCCGGCGAGGTGAGCATCTGGGCAATCTCATCGTGCAGGATATTATTGAGCTCCGAGGTAGTAAGATACTTGTCTTTCTTCACCCTTTCCTGGACACGGCGGATAATATCGAGAGTAGTGTCCACGCCTACATCGGAGGCCATGAGGGTCTCCTCCAAATTGTCCAGCACATCGTCATCGATGGTGGTCTTACCGGCAATAGCGCGGCTTAGTTTGTCAAAGAATCCGCTGCGGGTCTTCTCCAAACCTTTATCTAACTCTTCTTTTTGCTCCGGCGCCTTTTTCTTGCTGCCAAATATGTTAAAAAATCCCATAAAATTATGCGCGCGTTTGTTCTAATGTGCAAATTTACTGCTTTTTCTCCGAAAAATAAAGCCTAAACCCTATTTTTCGTTCATAGAAAACGCCAAACTCCTCCCATTTGACATTATTATATTACCGTTGTATATCCACGACTGGCGTTTTTGTGTCTTAGAGGAGCTATTGCGCTTCACCACGCCGTGCCATTCCCCCATCATTCTTCCATCCTTCGGCGAGAGAAGCGAAAGGGTAAGCGTGCCCTTGTGTTCATCAAAGTTTTTCAACGAGACATCATAGCTATTGCCCTCCACGCAGCACGCCCCTATTTGCCGCCCAAGGATAAGGGCAGCAAAAGTCTTCTTTCCGGCAGTGCCGGTAAAGACGTAGGTTTGATTGAGCGGCAGAAAGCGGGAAGAATCCCTCTTTATTGAGGGCATATCCCAATAAGCCATCGCGCGATACTCCATTCCATCGCTACTTTTACATATTAGCCAATTGCCTTGCGCATCACTTTTCAGATACTTATATACAGTCGTCACCGGTTTCGACCATCCCCTCACACCATCCTCTTTTTCTTGCATCCTTACACTATGCAGGCGCCCTAAGGAGTCATAATTATACGTAAAACGACTTTGGTACCCTTGTTCGCCATGACCTGCCTCGGCCTGCTCTATACCGCCCTCGTAATATGTTGCACCAGAAAGCACGCCATCGGCCCATGTGTACACAGTGTAGCCCTCCCAGTTTTGCTCGCGCACAATTAATCCGGCCTTACTCCGCACATAACTATTATTAGTGGCATCAAACGAGACATCTTCCTCCATCGGGTCTTTCCCATCTATTCCTGTCCAAACGCCATCTTCATCAAATTCGTAGGCAACACCGTCTTTGAGCATCATTTTCACATGACCGTGCAGCCCGTGGAACGCGAGGTCGTTACTATGATAGCCTACCCACAATAAACTGTCGCGGATATGCGCGGAATCCACTTTTGCCACCAGCGAATCGCCATCTGAGTTGTCGCCACCTTTATTGCTACCGGTGCATGCGCCCACCCACAGCAGGCATACCACAGCCAGCCCCAGCATTGCCAATCGTGCCGCGCACATTGATACAGAGGAATTGAATCTTGCCATATACAATATTATGATTGGGGGTTATTATTACGGTTTATTGGTATTACAG
>CAZQVW010000139.1:0-7241 GCA_964596865.1 uncultured Bacteroidaceae bacterium | reverse complement strand
GCAAAAAAACTGAATAATCCCGCGGAAAAGCTAACGCTCCCTTTGGTGCGCAGCAGCGTTCCATTCGGTGCGCAGCAGCGTTCCCTTCGGTGCGTTGCAACGTTCCCTTCGGTGCGTTAGCTTTTATGCGGGGATTTATTGTTTTCGTAACGTGATGAAATTCGTTTTTGACGCGAAAAAATCAGATGCTTACGATGTATTCGTTTGCCAGTGGCGGTTTCGGAATGGCATCTGCGAGAGGAATTTTAGTTTATTATGGGACGGCGAAATGAAATTAGGACAAAAGAAAATGGATTGAGAGCAAAAGAAAGCGGATTGAGGGCAAAAGGAAATGGATTGAGAGCAAAAGAATTTTGATTGAGGGAAAAAGGAAATGGATTGAGGGGGAAAGAAAGAGGATTGAGGGGAAAAGGAGACGGCTCGAGAACGTGAGGAACGTTTAGAGGGCGAGATATTGGTCGTGTGATGATAAACGGGCGGCCACAATTAGTGTAAATTTTGTCGTTTCGCGAAATTGTAGTAATTTTGCGGGCATCATTGTAAAGACTCTGCGCACGCGATGGTAAAGAACATTCGCGTAATCGAATAGAGTGCGCACAATAATTAAGAATACTCACACGAAGAAACATTATTATAATGTATGAAAACAATTAGAACGACCTTATTATTTGCCGTGTGGGCAGTTTGCGTAGCCATTAGTGGCGCAGGAATGCCTATGAACGCAGGGAATTTGCCCGTAGTGCCGAATGAAAACAACGCTGTGCCTTTATTCCGCAAAGGTGCCTTATTTGAAGTGGAAGGCATTAGGAAAGAATATGACGGCCAGTTGGTTACGTTAAGTGAATTGAGCGGTTCGTGGCGATTGATTGACCCCTTCCGCCACCGTGCCTTGCGTATGGGTGAGCGTGGGATTGAATGGGGTGAAGAAAACGGCAGTGATGAATTGCAGAAGTGGAATATCACTCCTACGAAGAATAAAGACGAATACGAACTGGTGGCTGCCAATGTACAGGGCTCGCGCGCCAAGGCCGGCAAGCACATTATCCGCGAGGCTGCGGCCTTTGGGTCGGACGAGGGGGCTACATATCAGTTTGTGTCCGTGGCCACAGGGAAAGTACTGGGCAACGGTGATGAAGGGGGCAACAACGCCCGCATAGTGGCCGAAAAGCCGGATTCCACCAACCGCGGTCAGTATTGGAATATCAAGACACTTTCTCCCACGCGCCATATTATCGGCGGAGCATTCTTCACGCAGAATTTTGACGATGGAGGTAATAACGCCAAGATTGATTGGCTATTGCAATGGCCCGCCACTCCTGGTACATGGGGCAACGCCCTGATGAGTATCCAGCCCGTAAGGGGGCAAAAGGGCGTCTATCGGATTGTGAGCGCCAACAAAAATAAGATGTTCACCCTGCGCGATAATCAAATGAAGATTACTGCCATAGACGATGCCGACAAGAATAGTTGGTTTACTATACGCGAGGTGAAAAAGCCCAAGATTCAATCGCCCATTTGGGAGGATGAGACTGTATTCAGCATCAATCGCCTGCAGCCCGTGGCGCAATATCTGCCCTACGCCTCGCAAACCGAGATGATGAGCGACAAGGCTCATTACGATAAGCCGTGGCTGCCGGCAAATAGTTCCTTAATCCGAAGTTTGGACGGGACATGGAATTTTAATTTCGTCCCCAATCCCGACCTCCGCCCAGATGCTAAAGCGTTGAGCATTAAGGCTGATGCCGCAATCCTTACAGACACCATCGCCGTGCCCGCTTGTTGGGAAATGCTGGGATATGACCGCCCCATCTACTGCAATGTGGAGTATCCTCACTCAAATACTCCCCCTTATATCAAGGCCCGCCCGGGCTACAACGATGGTGGCAAAAACTACGGTATCAATCCGGTGGGCACTTACCAGCGCACTTTCTCCGTGCCCGCGCAATGGCTTCAAAGGCGCACTATCCTCCATTTTAGTGGTATCCATAGTGCGGCACTGGTCTATCTAAATGGCAAGGAGGTTGGCTATACTCAGGGTCAGAGTAATGTGGCCGAATTTGACATCACTCCTTATATTATTAATGGCGAAAATAATCTGGTGGTGCAGGTTTGGCGCTGGTGTGACGGCTCATATTTGGAATGCCAGGACATGTTTCGCATGAGCGGTATCACGCGCGAGGTATATCTGCTCAATCTGCCCACCACTGCCATTAGGAATCATCACATTATCACCACACTTAACCCCGACTACACCAAAGCTAATGTGGAGGTGGTACTGAAAAAAGAGGGCGCTGCCAAGATTGGGGCCACCCTCAGCTTGTTTGATCCCGCCGGTCAGCAGGTTGGTTCCGCCAAGGCCGAGGCCGTTTCTGATACTACGCTCACGGCCTCGTTCTCGCTGGATAATCCCCAGCTTTGGACAGCCGAGACGCCAGCGCTTTACACCCTTAGGGTGGTGCAGACCGATGCCAATGGCAACGAAAACGGGCAATTGGCCTTTTCCACCAAGGTGGGTATCCGCAATGTAGAGATAAAAAATTCTTTGCTCTATGTAAACGGCAAGCGGGTGATGCTGAAAGGCGCTAACCGCCACGATACCGATCCGCTCCACGGTCATGCGCCCAGCATGGAGTCGATGGAAAAGGATGTCTTGATGTTTAAGCAGAATAATCTCAATACTATCCGTACTTCTCACTACCCCAATGATGTGGCGATGTACGCGATGTTTGATTACTACGGCCTCTATGTCTGCTGCGAGGCCGATTTGGAGGACCATGCCAATCAGAGTATTTCCGATATGCCATCGTGGATTCCCGCATTCACGGATAGAATCTCGCGAATGGTGGCCACTTATAGGAATTACCCATCTATCATCTTCTGGAGTTTGGGCAACGAAAGTGGTGGCGGCAAAAATTTCCTTTATTGCTATCAAACAGCCAAAGAGATGGACACCACTCGCCCCGTTCACTATGAAGGCACGCGCGGCGGCCGCGATTTCGGGGGCGAGCGCTATTCGGATTTCTATAGCAAGATGTATCCCTCCATGGATTGGATGTACAAAAACACTTCCAACTTGGATAAACCTATGTTCCTGTGCGAATACGCTCACGCCATGGGCAATGCCATCGGCAACCTCGATCAATATGTCTCTGTGATGGAGCATAGCAATTCCACTATCGGCGGTTGTATTTGGGATTGGGTAGACCAGGCCATTTATGAGCCCCACGAAATAAAGAAAGGCATCTATCGCCTTCATACCGGCTATGATTTCCCGGGCCCTCACCAAGGCAATTTCTGCTCTAACGGTATCATTACTGCCGACCGCCGCTATACATCCAAATTGGCCGAGGTAAAAGGCGCTTATCAATACATTTCTTTCCGCCGATTGGCTGATAATAATGGTAAGCTCGTGCTCGCTGTAAAAAACAACTATACTTTCCGCTCACTCGAGGGGCTGGATATTACTTATCAGTATCTGGTGGACGGCAAGAGCCTTACTTCGCGCACTTATCCCTTGACGGACGTAAAGCCCGGCGACAGTGCGATAGTGGAAGTGCCGATACCAAAAATCAAGATGCCTTATTGGAAGGAAGTACTGCTGAATGTTTCGGTGTCATACCACGATGCGCAGAGTTTTGCGGCCGCAGGACACGTGGTGGCGCAGGGGCAGTTCACAATAATGGACTTCCGCCCGTTCCAGCGCCCCATGGGGCGTGGCCAAGCCCTCAATATTGAAGACGGCGATGAGATGCTGACGATTCATAACGGCAAAATGTCGGTGGCGTTCGATAAGCAGGTTGGCCTCTTGCGCTCCCTAAAGTTTAATAACAAGGAAATGATTTATTCCGGACGCGGATTTTTGTTTAATAATCATCGCTGGATAGAAAATGACCGCTTCGCCGATACTTCTGACGGGCTGGAGCCGCAGGGCACTCTCACAATGGAACCCTCAGGAGCCGCCTGCCGCGTAACCACTCAGCGCAAAGGCAGCAAAGCCGACCAGAAGATTGTCTACACAGTGAATCCGGACGCGTCTATAGACATGGAGATTACCATTACTCCGCATAGCGACAACCTGCGCCGCGCCGGAGTTGTATGCGCTCTGGATTCTGCGTTGGAAAACGTTAGTTATTACGCCCTCGGTCCGTGGGAAAATTATTGCGATCGCCACGATGGTGTGCTTCTGGGTCGCTACAGCGCGAAAGTAGATTCGCTGATGGAGCATTATGTGAAGCCACAAACCACAGGCGACCGCGCCCACCTGCGCGAACTAATCTTGGCGGATGACAACGGCAACGGATTGATGATTGAAGCCGATGGCGGTGTCTCGTTCTCGGCAAATCGCTACACCGACACCGACCTTATGAACGCCCGCCACGAATGGGAGCTTCACAAAGAGCCGTTTATCTATCTCCACCTCGATGGCGCACAGCGCGGACTGGGCAATGCCTCATGCGGCCCCGGCACTCTGAAAGAATACTGGGTCAAAAATGAGCCTGTTGTCTATCATCTACGTTTAAGCGGCGTAGCGGCGAAGTAAAGAAAAGTTATTAATTTTGCACACTCAAACCTTCATAACATTATGTACACACCAGAAGAATTAGAAGATAAGTTATTTGACCTTGCTTTCGCCGAGGATATTGGCGATGGCGATCATACCACCCTTTGCTGCATTCCTGCCGATGCTATTGGCGCACAAAAACTCCTTGTGAAGGAAGAAGGCGTCTTGGCCGGCGTGGAAGCTGCCAAACGCATCTTTAATCGTTTCGACCCCTCCCTCCAAATGGAGCAATACCTGAATGATGGCGATCATGTGAAACCCGGCGACATCGCTTTTGTGGTGAAAGGCAAAATCCAATCGCTTCTTCAGACGGAAAGACTCATGCTAAATGTGATGCAGAGGATGAGCGGAATCGCTACGGTAACGGCCAGATACATGAAAGAGCTCGAGGGCACACGATGCCATGTTCTGGACACACGCAAGACCACGCCAGGAATGCGAGTGTTGGAGAAAGAGGCAGTCAAAATTGGCGGTGGCATGAATCATAGGATGGGTCTCTACGACATGATCCTGCTCAAGGATAATCACATCGATTTTGCCGGTGGCATTGCGCCTGCTCTGGATCGTTGCCGCAAATATTTGGACGCAAAAGGCTTAGATCTAAAGATTGAGATTGAGGTGAGAAATTTCGATGAGCTTCAGCAAGTGCTTGACCACGGTGGTGCCGACCGCATCATGCTGGATAATTTCTCCATTGCCGACACCCGCACTGCCGTGGAGATTATTAAGGGGAGGGCAGAGATAGAATCCTCAGGTGGAATCACGCTGGATACCATTCGCCAATACGGACTTTGCGGCGTGGATTTCGTGAGCGTAGGTGCGCTCACCCATTCCGTTAAGAGCCTCGACCTCAGTTTCAAAGCCGTCTATTCGGATTAGATTTTGAGGGCACAGAGCGGTTGTCGTACGCAGAAAATATTGTAGAAAGAGTATCTTATGAAGAGATTGTTGTTGAGTTTAGTCTTGTATATCGGGGGTGCGGCTACAATTATGGCTTGCACCAATATCATAGTGGGCAAAAAAGCCAGCAAGGACGGTAGCGTTTTCGTTAGTTATAACGCCGACAGTTATGGCGCCTATGGTATTATGCAACATTTCCCTGCAGCCAAACACGCAAAGGGGGATATGCGCATCGTGAGGGATTGGGAGACAAACCGTCTGTTGGGGCAGATCGAGGAAGCCAAAGAGACATATAATGTGGTGGGCAATATGAACGAGCATCAGCTCTGTATCACCGAAACCACCTTTGGCGGTCGCGAAGAACTGGTGGATACTGCCGGATTGATTGATTATGGTTCACTTATCTATATCACTCTTCAGCGCGCTCGCACAGCTCGCGAAGCAATAAAGGTGATGGATGCTTTGGTGCAGCGTTATGGATATTGCTCGGAGGGCGAGACCTTCTCTATTGCCGACCCCAATGAGGCTTTCATCATGGAAATGGTGGGCAAGGGCTCCGGAGCGAAAGGCGCTGTGTGGGTGGCTGTTCGTATTCCCGATGATGCCATTTGCGCTCACGCCAATCAAAGCAGGATTGGCCAGTTTCTGAAGATGAAAGACGATGAGGTGATTTATTCCAAGGACGTAATTTCTACTGCACGCCGTCTCAAACTGTTTGATGGCAAGGATGAAGATTTTAGTTTCGCCGCCGCTTATTGCCCCATCAATTTTGCGAATGCCCGCATTTGCGAGGCCCGCGTTTGGAGTGTCTTTAATCTTATGGCAGACGGAATGGACAAATATTTGCCCTATGCTTCCGGCGAAGACCTCAATGCCGCCCCACTTCCTCTCTATGTCCGCCCAAATCGCAAGTTGGATATTACTGATGTGTATGCGGGTATGCGCGATCACTTCGATAATACTCCGCTTAACATGGTCTCTGATGCTGGAGCGGGCACTTGGCTCTCGCCTTATCGCCCACGCCCGCTGTATTGGGAGCATGATGGTAAGAAATATTTCAACGAGCGCCCTGTGGGAACGCAGCAGAGCAGTTTCGCAATGGTGGCGCAGTTGCGCAGTAGCCTGCCTAACGCCATCGGGGGCGTCTTGTGGTTTTCTAATGACGATGCCCACACCACGCCTTACACACCTGTGTACTGTTGTGCTACAAAGGTGCCGGATTGCTACACACTGAAATGGGGAAACGCCGTGAAGTTTTCATGGAAATCCGCTTACTGGGTTCAGAACTGGGTGAGCAATATGGTTTATCCCCGCTATAGTCAGTTGATGCCTGCAGTTAAGATTGCCCGTGATGGGATGGATAGCCTTTTTCTCTCTCGTCAATCCGATATTGAAAAGGCAGCTTTGACTCTTTACAATCAAAACAAGCAGAAAGCCGTAGCTTATCTCACAGACTACTCTCTAAAATGCGCCGACACCATGATGACGCGCTGGAGGGAGCTTGGTGAATATCTTATTGTGAAATACAACGACATGGTGGAGCGCGTGGACGATGGTCGCGGCAGTTTTGAGGTCTCTTCTTCCGGACAAGACACGATTATGGCCAAAGTGCTTAGCCCTGGTTATCCTGCCGCTGTGAAGAAAAAGATTGCTGAGGAAACTGGTAGTAAGTACCTTCTTAAATAAGATGACAAAATTCAAAATTAATAGCTATTTAATAACAAAGGTGTGAATTGCCTTTTACTGAAATACTTGATATTTTTCTTATTCATGATATATC
>CAZQVW010000138.1:0-7250 GCA_964596865.1 uncultured Bacteroidaceae bacterium | reverse complement strand
GTTTACCACCCTCCGTGCTTCCCGTGGTCAGGACATCGAAGCCGCTTGTGGCCTCCTTTCCACCAAAGAAATCCAGCGCCGCCGGTAAGAGCTGTAGGCAAGCCCCCAATATCTCCTATAATGCCGCAAACGTTCCTTCAAAAACGGGTGATTTTGAAAAATCTTTCCTTTTTGAAAGAAACTTTTGGGGTATTTCGGCCAAACATGGAAATGAAAACCGGTCAAATGCGGAAGTAAAAATCGGCCAAATACGGAAGTAAAATTCGGCCAAACGCGGAAATTGAGGGCAGGCGTCTTTGCCCGTATTTAGGAAGAAGAAACTTCACTCGTGAAATCCATACAAGGGCGCTATGTCTTAGTCCTGCATGAGGGGAGCTTGCTGTTGCGCTTTTGAAATAATTTTGAAAAGAATTCTTTGGTTCAATATCGTCTGGGCGGGCAAATTTTTTCATATTAATATAGGGACTTTGAGAGCGATTATAGAGACTTTTAGAGCGGCTATAATGACTTTTAGAGCGATGAAATCTGCACGTGGATTTGGTTTATTTGATTGTGGAATGAGGAAATCACAACGCTTTATGACGAATTTCTTTCAGATGTGAAAAAAAAGTCGTAATTTTACACTTGATTTCTGAAATAAAATAGTAAAGCTAATGGACAAGATAAGAATCGGCATCACTCACGGCGACCTCAACGGAATTGGTTATGAGGTGATACTGAAAGCTTTTGCGGACGCGGAATTGGCAGATTTGTGTGTACCCATCCTTTATGGGTCGCCGCGCGCCGCTATTTTTAATCGCAAAAATCTGGATCTCCCCACAAATTTCAAGATTGTCCCCTCGGCCGAACAAGCAGAGGCCGGTGTGCTTAATATGGTGGTATGTTTTGAGGACGAAGTGAAGATTGATTACGGCCAACCTACGCCGGAAAGTGGCCGCGCTGCTCTCTTGTCGCTCCAAAGGGCAGTGGCAGACGCCAAGGCCGGATTGATAGACGCGCTCGTTACTGCTCCTATCAACAAGGCTACGATTCATAGCGATGACTTCCCCTTTGCCGGCCATACCGAATATTTGGAGCACGAATTGGGGCAGCCGGGCGATGCCGTGATGATTCTTATGAATCCGCTGATGCGAGTGGCCTTGCTCACTACCCATGTCCCCGTGCGTGATGTGGCGTCGTTTGTTACTATGGCAAATGTGGAGCATTCCATTGAGAGTCTCTACCAATCGCTGAAGCGCGATTTCCTTATTTCTGCCCCGAGAATTGCGGTCTTGGGGCTCAATCCGCACAACGGCGACAACGGTTTGATTGGCGAGGAGGAAGAGCAATCGATTATCCCTGCTATAAAGGCACAGCGGGAGAAGGGCGTGCAGTGTTTTGGCCCATACGCCGCTGATGGATTCTTCGGTGCGGGCGATTATGCCCACTTTGATGCAATCCTGGCCATGTATCACGACCAAGGACTGGCGCCATTTAAGGCTCTCTGCCAGCATGATGGCGTGAATTTCACCGCAGGATTGAGTATCGTGCGCACCTCGCCCGACCACGGCACAGCCTATGATATTGCCGGCAAGGGTGTGGCCGATGAAAACTCGTTCCGCCAAGCCCTCTATGATGCTATCGACATCACGCGCAACCGTCGCGAGATGGACGCCGCCTCAAAGAATCCGCTCAAGGTGCAGCCCCGCGAAGCTGATTTCCGTTCCCGCAGGAATGACGAGGCCTCCGCTTCCGCCGCCGCTCCCTCTGCTTCCGCCACTGCTCCCTCTGCTTCCGCCACTGCTGCCTCCGCTTCCGCCACGCCTACAGTTGCTTCCGCTACGCCTCCTGCGCCGGCCTCTAATGCGTCTGTGAGTTCCGGTTCGCCTGCCAATCCGGCTACTCCGGTTTCGTCAGCCGCGCCTGCGCCGTCTGTCTCGGACGAAAAACAACAGAAATAGACAGGCTAAAGGTCATAATATGTGTCTATCCCCATGGCTCTATACCGAAACCTTATTTCTAATACCAGCAAGACGTGTGAATTAATACGCAAACCACATTAACACAATCTGATAACAAGAAAAATGAGTGAGAAAAAAGCAATTGAACATACACGTATCTCGCGCCTAAGTAAAACCAAGCGCGAAGCTATATGCAAGGCTATCCACGATGAGGTGATAGCCAACGAAGGGTACTTGCAGCAGGGGCTCACCGCCCAACAAGTGGCTCAAAAACACGGATTTTCGGCGCAAGATATGTCGGCTGTTACCGCTGTGTATTTTGGCGGCAACTTCTCGATGTTGCTCCAAAGGTTGAGAGTGAGCTATGCCTGCAAATTGCTTGCAAATAAAGCCTATTCTGGAGTAAACTGTGATGTGATATGTCAGATGAGTGGCTTTTCCAACAAACAGAGCCTTTACAACGCTTTCCGCCGACAGATTGGTATGACGCCTGTGCAATACCGATTGAAACATTTCATGGAAAATGAATAAGTTAATACCGATGATGATGGCTGTTGCTACATTGTTGCCTACGGCTGCGCAGGCCGATGATTTCTCTTATAACGATGAGCGCTTCGCCGACCTCCAGATGCTCCGTTATAAGGTGCCCGATTTTGATTCGCTCACGCTCCGCCAAAAGACGCTGGTCTATTATCTGCAGGAAGCAGCCCTGTGTGGACGCGATATTCTCTACGACCAAAACTGCGCCTACAACCTCCGCATCCGCCGTATGCTGGAGGCCGTATATACCGATTATAAAGGCAACCGTAACTCAAAGGATTTCCGCGCCATGGAGGTGTATCTGAAAAGAGTTTGGTTTTCCAACGGTATTCACCACCATTACGGCTATTATAAATTCCAGCCCGAATTTTCTCAAGATTTCTTTCGCCAAGCTCTAAAGGGCGTAGACAAAAACAAACTGCCTCTTCAGGATGGCCAGAGTGTGGACGACCTTATTAAAGATGTCTTCCCCGTAATCTTCGACCCCAAAGTGATGCCCGTGCGCGTAAATCAAAAGGACGGTGATGACCTTATCCTCACTTCTGCCGAAAACTATTACGGTTCTGGCGTTACCCAAAAAGATGCCGAGGACTTTTATGCTGCCCAGCGCGATACTACCGACCAACAACCTGTGATGCTGGGCCTAAACAGCCGATTGGTGAAAGACCACGGTGTGCTCAAGGAAAAACCGTGGGTGGAAAGTGGTCTCTACGGGGCGGCGATAAAAAAGATTGTCTATTGGTTGGAGCAGGCCGCAACAGTGGCCGACACGCCCAAGCAGGAGGCCGTGATTCGTAAGCTCATCGAATTTTATAAGACCGGCGATCTGCGCACCTTTGATGCCTACAGCATTCTGTGGGTGGAAGATACAGAGAGCCTTGTGGATTTCACTAACGGCTACATCGAGAGTTACGGCGACCCTCTGGGCTTCAAAGCCAGTTGGGAGGCGTTTGCTAATTTCAAGGACATCGAGGCCACTAAGCGCACTGAAAAACTTAGCAATAATGCCCAGTGGTTTGAAGACCATTCCCCCGTGGATCCCCGTTTCAAAAAGAGCGAATGCAAAGGTATCAGTGCAAAGGTGATTACGGCGGCCATCCTTGGTGGCGACCTTTATCCGTCCACGGCCATTGGTATCAACCTGCCCAATAGCAACTGGATTAGAAAACAGCACGGCTCCAAGAGCGTAACCATCGGCAATCTCACCGATGCTTACAACAAGGCCGCTCACGGCAATGGTTTCAATGCCGAATTTATTGAAGACCCCACTGTGATTTCTTTAATCGACAAATACGGCGATGAATGCGACGACCTCCATACCGACCTCCACGAATGCCTCGGCCACGGCAGTGGCAAGATGCTTGAGGGCGTGGGCGATGATGCGCTCAAGGCCTACGGTTCCACCATTGAGGAGGGGCGCGCTGATTTGTTTGCGCTCTATTATCTTGGCGATGAGAAATTGGTGGAGCTGGGCCTCACGCCAAATATGGATGCCTATAAGAGCGAATACTACACATATATTATGAACGGTATGATGACGCAGTTGGTGCGCATTGAGCCGGGCAAGACTATCGAGGAGGCCCACATGCGCAATCGCGCCATGATTGCTAATTGGGCCTACGAGCATGGCAAGGCCGACAACGTTATCGAGCTCTACCAAAAGGGCGGCAAGACATATCTCCGCATCAACGATTACAGCAAGCTCCGCGCCTTGTTTGGTCAGCTCTTGGGCGAGGTGCAGCGCGTGAAGAGCGAGGGCGATTTTGAGGGTGCCCGCCAATTGGTGGAAACCTATGGTGTGAAGGTGAACCCAGAATTGCACAAAGAGGTGTTGGCGCGCTATAAGGCCCTCAACCTTGCTCCTTACAAGGGCTTCATCAACCCCGTCTACACCGCCAAGCGCAATCAGAAAGGCGAGATCACAGATGTAACAATCTCTTATGGCGAAGGCTACGCCGCCCAGATGCTACGTTATTCCCGCGACTATAGTTTTCTGCCCTCTATTAACGAATAAAGAACAAGCAGTCCTCTTTTTTATGTCTCCCCAAGAAATCAAACAACAGCTCCGCTCAATGATGAACGGCCCTCTCTCCGCCTCAATGCGCGAGAAAGGGTTGGGCTATCGCGTCATCTTCGGTGTGGAATGGCCGCGATTGGTGGAAATGGCCAAAGAAATTGGCTATGACTATCAGTTGGCCCAATCGCTTTGGAAGGAGGACATTCGCGAATGCCGCCTATTGGCTGGATTATTGATGCCCCCTCAGGATTTCCTGCCCGAAGTGGCGGATATTTGGGTGGAACAGATGCGCTGGCCGGAGGAGGCGCAATATACCGTGATGAGCTTGATGCAATATCTGCCCTACGCATCAGAGAAGGCTTTCTGCTGGATTGCGGACGAAAGGCCCATGTTTCAGCTCACGGGCTTTCTGTTGCTCTCGCGCCTGTTTATGCGCGGCGACCGATTGATGCGCCAAAGCGAAATGGAGTATTTGGACCAAGCCGAGGCCGCCATGCGCAGCCCCAACGCCCATGTGCGCAAGGCTGCCTTTACCTCCCTTCAGAAATACTCACTATTGGGCGATGAACCAGAGGCGTTAGTAGGCAGAATCCTGCGCAGAATGCAAATGGAGTAGGGGAGAGCGTTTGTGTGCATCAGAGTCAGGAAGAACTTGTCCCGATGCTCCGCAATCCCGCTATGCAATGCAAATACAAAGAATTCTTTAACAACAAAAAAATAGTAATTAATCATGTCAAAAGGAAAAGTGGATGCCCTGCTGGGCATCGTCTTCGGCGATGAAGGAAAAGGCAAAGTGGTGGATTATTTCACACCGCATTATGATGTGGTGGCCCGCTTTGCCGGTGGCCCAAATGCCGGTCATACCATTATCTTCGACGGTCATAAATTTGTGCTTCGCTCCATCCCGTCCGGCATCTTTTGCGATGGCAAGCTCAATATCATAGGCAATGGCTGCGTCATAGCGCCCGACCTCTTCATGGCCGAGGCCAAAGAATTGGAGGCCGCCGGTTATTCCATTCGCCAACGCCTACATATCTCCAAGCGCGCCCACCTCATTTTGCCCACCCATCGCGCTCTCGACCGCGCTTACGAATCCCTAAAGGGTAAGAATAAGATTGGCACCACCGGCAAGGGCATCGGCCCCACCTATAGCGACAAGGCTGCGCGTGTGGGATTGCGCGTGGGCGACATCCTTAATAATTTCGATGAGAAATATCAGACCCTAAAAGCCCGCCACGAACGTATTCTTCATGATCTTGGTTATGAATACGACATCAAGGAGGAGGAACGCCTATGGATGGAGGGTGTGGAATATATGCGTTCGTTCACCCTCTCCGACACCGAGAACGAGCTCAACTCCTTGCTCCAGCAGGGCAAGGCTGTTTTGGCCGAGGGCGCGCAGGGCACAATGCTTGACATCGACCACGGCACCTACCCCATGGTGTCCTCATCCTCTACCACCACCGGCGGCGTATGTACCGGCCTTGGTGTGGCCCCCAACAAGGTGGGCGAAGTTTTTGGCATCTTCAAGGCCTACAGCACCCGCGTGGGCTCCGGCCCGTTCCCTGTGGAATTGTTTGATACCACCGGCGACCGCATTCGTGAAATCGGCCATGAGTATGGTGCCGTTACCGGTCGCAACCGCCGCTGCGGATGGCTCGATCTTGTGGCGCTCAAGTATGCTATCACTGTGAATGGCGTAACCCAGTTGGTGATGATGAAAAGCGATGTGTTGGACGAGTTCCCCACCATCAAGGTCTGCACTGCCTATAAGCAGGGTGGCCAAACGCTCACCAATATGCCCTACGACCTTAACGGGTGCGAAGCTGTCTATGAGGAGCTACCCGGCTGGCAATCCGACCTCACCCAGATCACTGATGAGAGCCAGTTCCCGCAAGCCCTAAAAGATTATATCCGTTTCATCGAGGATTATGTGGGTGTGCCCATCACTATTGTCTCTGTCGGGCCCGACCGCGAAGCCACCATCGTGAGACAGGCAAAATAACTCCAATCCCTTTGTAAATCAATAGAAATTAAGGTGATTCTCCGTTAGAAATATTTTCGTAGTCATAGCTTTGGCCGTGTTTTTCCGATTTGTTTTGGAAAAGCACGGCCTTTTTCTTTTTCTATGCCCATCTTTCTTTTATTATTTTTTGTTCGGTAAAATAACGAAACAGCGTCCGTGATGGCAAAGTAAGTGCGAATCAGTTACGAGGGGTGAAAAAGTCTTTGCGTACACGCGGCGTACTGATTGAAGGGGTGAAGAAGTCCTTGCGTACACGCGGCGTACTGATTGAAGTGGTGAAGAAGTCTTTGCGTACACACGGCGTACTGATTGAAGGGGTGAAAAAGTCTTTGGGTACACGCGGCGTACTGATTGAAGTGGTGAAGAAGTCTTTGCGTACACACGGCGTACTGATTGAATTTGTAGGGGCGGGTTTTATACCCGCCCGAGAAATGTTACGATAGTGTCCTGCAATTCAATTTATTAACCGCATTGGCAATTTTCGTGCAGGTATAAACTTTTCTTGTTGTGTCGTAGTATTGAATATACTTATTTTATTATGTACGCGCGTGTCCTTATTATATTATATCTCGTCATCATGTCATATTAGTCTGTCCTCAGTCTGTTTTTACTCGTTTTCATTTTAATTTTTCCCGCCCTCTCTCGCAAAAATCCCGACCACGGCGCATTTTTTCCCGAGATAGTTTGCGTTCACAGTGCTGTAACAATAACTAAACAGTACTGTTTA
>CAZQVW010000137.1:0-7251 GCA_964596865.1 uncultured Bacteroidaceae bacterium | reverse complement strand
CCATACATTTTGTATTGTTCTTGGTGTATTCGCCAAGTCGCTTGCCCATTCCGGCTGCTAATATTATTGCTTGCATAAGACTTCCACAAAGTTAGAGAAAATTACTCATCTATGGCCACGTTCATTTTGTGGCTACCGCGATCTTTTTCCTGGGGCAGGTTCATGTAGTTTCCATATAGAATTCGGCACATACGATCGGCATCGGCCGGCCCCTCAAAGGTATGTCCCTCAAACACAATATCCTTGTGTGGCAACAAGACCTCTTTTGGCAACGCCTTATAAAACCATGTGCCGTAGGAATGCATATATAAGTCGCGCTTACCAAAAACACGGCCAATCAAACGGAAACAAGGGAACACCACGTAGTGAAGAACGTTGTACCCGAACTGCGCTAAATGAGGGTGAACACCAGCAAAGCGAAGGTTAATATTCACACTAAGTTTTCCAGCCAAGCGCTGTAGCGGACGAATCATATATCCTTCATAGGGGAATATGTCTATGTGGAGACCGCGAAACTCTTGTGCTTCACTAATTCGGCGGTCCTTGCTATCAGCATCATCATAACTTGTCTCTTTACTACGAAGATCACGTAGAACGACCCATTCCTTGTAATAATGTGGGTCGGTGGTGTTGTCTTGGAGGACATACTGCGGATGACCACAAGTTTTCAGATGTTTTACCAGGCGACGGAGATCCTTATGGGCGACCACGAAATCCACGTCGTCATCCCAGGGAATAAACCCTCCGTGGCGGAGTGCACCAAGGACATTTCCGCTATCCAACCTTAGGGGTACGCCAATCTTCTTGGCCTCAGCCTGAAGCCATACAGCCATATCCAACAGGCGCATTTGGGCACGCCGCAGATTGGAGCCCTCGGGATTGTATTCTCGGCGGAGGTCGGCCTCCGTCTCACCAGTATTGTATGTCTTCATAGGGAAGAAAATTTTATCTGCATGAAGAAGTGGAATACTTATCTGGAGCAGGAGAAGCGGTCCCCAATGAAACGGAGAAATCTTTTAACGAAGGGGACACATTTTGGTCTGCCGGTTTTTGGAAAAGTGCAATATTATCCTTCAGCCAGTCGTCATCTTTCTCCCACCAGCGGGAGGCGAGCAGTTCATTGCGTACCTTTTCGGAAAAACGATAGCGGATAATACGTGCGGGCACCCCACCAACGATAGCGTAGGGCGGAACATCCTTTGTTACCACCGCACCAGCGCCCACCACCGCGCCAATTCCTATCTTCACCCCGCTCATCAGCATTGCATTAGAGCCAATCCAACAGTCTGCCCCGAGCGTAGTGCGGTAGAAATCATTCGAATTAGCGGAGAGGTCGGCCTCCACCCAATGAGCATCGGCGGCACTGTTTTTCAACGTGAACACCGGTGACGTGGAGACAAAATTAAGCGTATGAGTGGCCAAACCGATGCTCACCCTATTGCCAATAGAGCAGAAAGGCCCCACATCTGTATTGGTGAGCCACGAATGCGCAGCCACATAGGAGTGGCGCCCCACAGAGCTATTCCTGATTTTACAACCTCGATGGACACGTGCCCGTCCATCTATCTTGGAACCGGCATATACAAACGCCGACCAAGCGATATTCCGCCTGAAAAGATTGAGAAAGGCCTCGAATAGATACTTCACCATAATATTCCTACTTTCTTTTCTCCGTTTTTTCTGTTTTATCTTTGCCAGAGCCTATTTTTTGGACGCCAACACACGCTCTTTCCTCCACCAGCACTTTCGAAAACACGTCTATCTCGTGCTCCACACTCCAATGAGTGTCTATTTCTTCAAAGGCAGAAAGGGCCGTTTGGCGGCGTTGCTCCGGAGAATGGTCTATCCAATTAGTGATTACACAAGCGAGGTCGGCGGCATCGCCACGGCGAAAGAAATCGCCCGTAATCCCAGGCTTTATACACTCAAACTCCGGTCCCTGCCACGGAAAATCGCCGTGAGTAATCACGGGGCAACCGAAAGAAAGGGAGTGGACAGCCGTCAAACCCACATTGCCGGGTGAAACACACACGTCTGCATTAAAAAACAGTTCGGCCAGCTTTTTGTCGTCATAACAAGGCCCATACATCCACACTCGTTCCTCTAATCCAGCCTCTTTCGCAAGCATTGGAATATCCACGTCCTCGCTATCTTGGCCCACAAACACCAGATTAACGTCTCTACCGGCATCTTTCAGTAGGTGAGCGGCCTCAATCATCAATTCCAAATGCTTACTTTTCTGAATGCGCCCGCAATAGATAAGTGTGGGCAGAGCGTTGTGAAAATGCGAGGAATAGATTTCAGTAGAGTGGAGCTCGGGGCGCAGTGCTCTCATTCCGGCAGAGTCTAAAGAATTGCCCAGCACTCGGATTTTCTTTGCGGGGATACCCCCTTTTATCAGCAAATCGCGAGCGTAGCTATTATAAGTGAGGATATTATTGAACAAGGAATAGAACAAACGGCTCACCCAGCGTTTCAACACGCCCTCGCGCCCATACCAACCGTGAGTCCAGCAGACAGATTTCCGTCCGGTGAGCCTTGCGCCCAATACCATCACCCACGTACTGAGGCAATAAGCCTCGCCCAGCATCAGATATTGCTTATAAGGATGAAAAAGTTGCCTCACGGCTCCGCTCTGCCAATAGAATTTCAGTAGCAGGCGGCGATTTTTCAGTAATCGCTTGAAGCCGGGCAGTTTATTATAGTCAAAAGTCTTAATGGAATGCGTATACGCGTTGTCTGGCCCGAAACAGAAATCTATAGGAAACCTCTCGGCCATCGCCTTAAAGATCGGCCACCGATAATGCGCACCCATATTATAGATGCAGCAGATGGTATTGGCGGCAGGCTCGGAGGACTGTTTAGTATCTGTGATAGTCATAATCAGATTAAGCCACTAATTAATACGCAGGGCGGTATTTTTGCTCGTCATAATCCTGGAGCATACTTAGATAAGAATTGTATCGCGAGGGAGCTATCTCACCATTATCCAGCGCCGCCCTCACCGCGCAACCGGGCTCACTAAGGTGCATACAATTATTAAACCGGCAAGCCCTGCCCACACTGAAAATCTCGCGAAAATAGTGAGACACCTCTTCTGGCTTGAAATTGAAAGTGCCAAACCCCTTCACTCCGGGAATATCTATGATATGGCCGCCAAACGGGAGGGGATACATGGTGGTGTCGGTGGTGGTGTGCATACCGGTATGGTGGGTCTGAGAAACGGGGGCTACCTTTGCATTAGCCTCCGGCACAATCAGATTAAGCAACGTGGATTTGCCCACGCCACTATTGCCGGCCAAGAGAGAGACCTTGTCTTTCACCAGTGCGGCCACCTCCTTATCTATCTTTCCGTCCACCACCGACCCACACACGCAGCGATAGCCGATTTTCTCATACATATCGGCAATATCTTTTAGGCGCTGTTGCTCATCCGCGGTGAGCAGATCCATCTTATTCCACACCAAAGCCACATCAACAGAGTAGGCCTCGGCGGTAGCCAAAAAGCGGTCGATAAAAGTGAGCGGCGTCTCGGGGTCTTTCATCGTCACCAACAGCATACAGAGGTCGATATTGGCGGCCAGGATATGGCTCTGTTTGGAAAGATTACTGGCGCGGCGCAAAATATAATTGCGGCGCGGAAGAAGGCGGGTGATAAAAGCGGCATTTTCAGCGTTTTCTTCCACCATCACCCTGTCTCCCACCACCACGGGCGACGTGGAGCGGATGCCCTCTAACCGGAAGCGGCCTTTCACCATGCAGCTCACCATGAGGCCACCATCTATGAGCACGTCATACCAGTTGCCCCTCTGCTTCACCACCAAGCCGCGCATTTCGGATGTCTTCACACGGTCATTATCTCCTTGTCCTTCTCCTGAAGGATGGTGTCGATTTTCTTCATGTATTTATCGTGGAGCTTTTGGAGCTCGGCCTCGGCGTCTTTCTCCATATCCTCGCTCAATCCCTCCTTGATAGCTTTCTTCAATTTGTCGATACCATCGCGGCGGGCATTGCGCACACTAACGCGGGCGGTCTCGCCCTCCTTATTACACTGCTTGGAGAGCTCCTTACGGCGGTCGGTGGTGAGAGGCGGGATATTAAGACGAATCACCTCACCGTTATTTTCAGGCATGATGCCCACTTCGGAATCGATGATGGCCTTTTCGATTGGTTTGAACATCGATTTATCCCAAGGCTTGATAGCGATAGTGCGCTGGTCGGGAGTGGTGATGGCGGCCACATTATTGAGCGGCATCATCGAGCCATAGCTATTCACTCTGATAGGATCCAAAATATGCACATTGGCCTTGCCCGCACGTATATGCGAAAGGGTCTCCTCCAGATAGGCGGCGGCCATCTCCATCTTCTCTTCCTGTTGGTTCAGGCATGTCTTTACGTCTAACATAATGTTTCTGTTTTTAATTTTACGATTACAAAAATACACAATTTCCGCCAAACACGCGGCCAATCACACTCCAAAAACATAACTTTGCATCATAATGAGACATTTCCTTATTATTTTATGCCTAACGGCGCTCTTCCTTCTGCCAACAATGCCGCCACCGGCCCATTCGCAGCAGGGGCGCTCCTTTGCCGTGGCCGAACTGAATTGCGAAAACCTCTTCGACACCATTCGCGCCTCCGACCACGAAGACGAGGAGTTCACCCCGTGGGGGTCTCGCTATTGGGGCACACGCCGCTACCGCCGCAAACTAAATCTTCTGGCCCGCGAGATAGTGAGCCTTGACCCGCCCCTCCTGCCGGACGTGGTGGCATTGGTGGAGGTGGAGAACGAAACCGTCCTTCGCGACCTTACCACCCATACCGGCCTTGCCCCATTAGGCTATCGCTATATCGTTGGGCAAGGGGCCGACCATCGCGGCATCAATACAGCATTAATCTATTTGGAGGGCAGTTTTAGACCAACGCGCACCTACCACCTACTGGGAAAGGCCGAGCAACAGTCGTTAGGATTAGCCACACGCAGTATTTTGGGCGTGGAGGGATTGAGCTACACCGGCGACACTCTCCATATACTTGTTATTCACGCCCCAAGCAAACTGGGCGGCCTTGATGCAGACAGAAAGCGAGCCGTAGTCTTCGGCATCCTGCGCGCCCACACCGATTCATTGTTATCCAAATCGCCATACGCCAACATTATCATCATGGGGGATTTCAACGAAGTCCCTCATTCGCGAGCCATAAGGCGACATTTGGGCGCACTTGCCCCCACGGGCAATCCGTGCCCCAACAGACTATATAATTTAGCCTGCCATCCTCGCTCACTTAATGGGGCGGGCGGCACATATCGCTACCGCGGCCATTGGCAGATGATCGACCAGTGCGTCCTTTCCGGCTCATTATTAAAAGGTACGCGCGCGAAAGGAAAAGGAGAGCAAACAGCTTACGAATACGAACAAACTGCGCACGAAGGTATGCGCACGAGCAGCAAGGCCGGCCCCGCACCCGCGCTCTATGCCGACGAAGAAAGTTTGATAATCATCGACCACCCCTTTCTTATGGAGGCCGACAAGCAATATGGCGGCGTGAAACCATGGCGCACCTTCACCGGCGACTACTACCGCGGCGGCTTTTCCGACCATCTGCCCCTCTTGCTCCGGCTCCACAAGCGCTAATCCCGCCATTTTCCTATCAATCACACGCTCTCTCTCATCTCCAAACACCATATCATGACGAAATCCCGCAAAATTCCCCATACGCATCGCCCCAGCCTCTCCCTATCCTCCCCCATCAGCCGCAGTATCCTAAGGATTGCCCTCCCATCGATTGTGAGCAACATCACCGTGCCCCTTTTGGGCTTGGTAGACACCGCCATCTCCGGACACTTGGGCAACGCCGCGTATATCGGGGCTATAGCAGTGGGCGGCGTAATCTTCAATATCGTTTACTGGCTGTTTGTATTCTTGCGCTTGGGCACCAGCGGCCTCACCGCCCAGGCGTTGGGGGCAGGGCATCAGAATGAAATCACCTACAGCCTTTTCCGCTCCCTGTCTCTGGCAATAGTGATTGCCATACTCCTTATTATATTGCAATGGCCAATCCTAATGCTCACCAATAGATTAATGAACGTGAGCCCCCATTTGGCCGACCTCACCGCCACATATTTCTATATCTGCATCTGGGGCGCACCGGCCGTATTAATGCTATACACACTGAACGGATGGTTTGTGGGAATGCAAAACTCGCGCATTCCGATGGCAATAGCGATAGTACAGAACGTGATGAACATCCCATTGAGCCTATTATTTGTGTTTGGCGCGGGATTGAAGGTGGAGGGCATCGCGTTGGGCACAGTGGTGGCGCAGTATGTGGGGTTGTTCACAGCCCTATGGTTACTATGCCGCAATTACCGACAGTATTTAGTGGGCCCGAAATGGAGGGAAATCTTGCGAAAGAAAGACTTGATGCAGTTTCTCCACGTCAATCGCGACATAATGCTGCGCATGGTCTGTATGCTGATGGTGGTAACGTGGTTTACCGCTGCGGGCGCGCGCATGGGCGACACCATATTGGCCGCCAACGCGATTTTGTTCCAGTTGTTTTATCTTTTCTCATATTTCTTTGACGGGTTTGCCAACGCAGCCGAGGCCATCTGCGGGCGGTGTTACGGTGCGGGCGACGCGGCGCTGTTTCGCCTCACGGTGAAGCGGGTAACACTCATAGGATTATTGTTGGTGGCCGTATTCAGTATCGCCTATGTGGTGTTAAAGATGCCATTGCTGCGGTTGCTCACCTCCGAGCCCACAGTGGTGGCGGCGGCCTCGCGCTATTTCGTATGGGTAGCGCTGGTGCCCGTTTGCGGCATCATGGCTTTTGTGTTGGACGGCGTCTTTGTGGGAGCCACCGCCACAGGGCGCTTATTGATGTCGATGGCAAGCGGAACGGCAGCGTTCTTCATTTCTTATTTTATTCTCTTTCCCGTGTTGGGCAACGATGGACTGTGGATAAGTTTCTTGCTCTACCTGCTTTTCCGCTCCCTCACCGAAATTTTCCTTTACCCCGCACTTAGGCGAAGCGTGTCAGCGCATTGATTTGCCCTTCTCGCACACTGATTTGCTCATCTCAAGCAAGAAATTAACCTTCTCAAGCAAGAAATTATCCTTCTCAAGCAAATATTTGCCCTTCACGCGCAAAAATTCCCCCACTTAATCCATAGAAATTCCCGTCCTACGGCGAAAAATCCCGCGATAGTTTGCGTTCACAGTGCTGTAACAATAAGTTAACAGTACT
>CAZQVW010000136.1:0-7316 GCA_964596865.1 uncultured Bacteroidaceae bacterium | reverse complement strand
TATTATTTCGAAAGTTTTTGGCAAGCTCCATGACACCTTGAGTGTCTGTAACAGTGGTCATTCGTTTCTTCCCATCTGGTGTCGTCATCCTCAACTGGGTAGTGACACTACCCAGTTCAATACCCTGCTTCTTAAGTTTGGCATTAAGGTATTTCCAGTAGTTGCGGTTCTTCTGATAGTCGTCCTGCCCATTGAGCACGCCGACAACGCCAATGACCGATAACCATCACTTGTCGTTCTCGTCATCCTAGAGAGCTCGCACCTCCCGATCTTTATAGAAGCGTATAGAGATCTTCGTCATAAATGCTGGTATCTTCTATGCTTATTACTCGTTGCCTTGTGGTAGAGCGAATCCATTTACAGTTATTTCGTCTACATTGTGGCAGGTAATTGGCAAGAAGCTCTTCCAGTTTTTCAGCTTGCTCTTCCGTCAATAGGCGACCGGAATGTCCGCCACTCCAATCAAAAGACGGAATGGCTTTCTGTAAATCTTCGGTAGTAAGGAAATGCTCCAATCGTTCTGGGTCGGCAATGAAATTTGGAGTGAGGTCCATATAAAACACCTTGCGCCCTCTGCCACTCCAGTCGCCAGCCTGGTATGGATGGCTGTCAAATATGCCACTCATTACCAATCCTGTTCGTCCTTTACCGCAACGTATTAACACAAACTTGTCGCCCTTTCTAGCTTTTTGGTATTCGTAAACGCTCCAGTTGAAGATGCCTGTTAACAGTTTTGGAATGTCTGCTACGAAATCTTCCATCTTGACGCTTGATATGGCTGGATTCCACATGAGTACAAATGTTCGTTGCTTGTCATCATAACCATTCCCTGGGAAAGAAGGTCTACAGAAAAGGTTGTCTACTTGATAAAGTTGTTCCCTGTCAACCATCTGACTGAAAGTCTTATAGGATAATTGCCCATCAATAGCAAACTGGTAGTCGTCCAGCATTGTTAATTCCTCTGATTGCACAATCTTAGGAAAATCTTCCATGTGGATTAATATTGCATCGTCTTTGTCCTTGTCTATAAGACCGAAAACGTCTGCGTAAGAAACATAATCAAATGGCTTGACCTTACCTTTCTCAGCATATATCAACGAAACGCCAAGCGGACGATCGTTTTCATTGGTCGGATCTGGTATTGCAAGTCTTGTTGACGTGTTTTTCTTGTCGGCAAAATGCCATTGCTGGTTGGTAAAGTATTCTTGAATCGACTCGAATGCGTCTTCTTGAGGATTGGAAAGGTCAATGTCGAAAGATTTTGCCACAACAGGTCCGAAGCAGATAGGGAAGAACAGCCCGTCCATTATAATAGGTTTTCCTATATGCTTTATTAGTGCGCACGTAACCTCAATACTGCCTCTCAGCTGCTCACTAATCCAATTTTCATCAAAATATTCCTTTGGATTGGATATTCCTTCCTCTTCTTCCAGCATAGCCCTGACGCCTGTAAGTGACTTCATTACATTGACAGCTATGACAAAAAGATGCAAGTCAGCACGATTTGCAAAGTTGCAAACTCTTACTTCATAGTCATCTCCCTCTTGGTTGATTTCGATGCTACGGAGAGCCTCTTGAAAGGTTCCAAACTTTAGATATGGAAACTCTTGTGAAGTAACCACTATTTTCTCACCGTGGTCAGAGAGTGCTTTGAAGATTTCTTCGGCTTTTAACTGCTTATCTGTTTTGAAATTAATACTTACACTCATGACAATATTAATTAAATTACGTCATGCTATCTATATTCTCTCTTCTTTGACGAGAAAAATCAGTCAATAGAAAAGAGAAAATTTGATATTCTTTTCGCTACCTTGGCAGTAGCCTTTTCTATATCCGTCTTTGTCCATTGATCACTCGGGAAGTTGGCAAGTGAGCGAGCGATGCCATACTCACTGTCCTTATAGCCTTTTTTATCCTTGATGAAACTTTGCTTTTTTGTTTGAAACCAATCGCGACCGATGGATTTGTTGATATCTTCTTCTAAAAGAATCTTGTTTCCAAGAAGATTTGCTAAATTCGTGAAATCTATTAGAGTCTCAATACGTGCATCGTGTCTAATGCTTTCAATGTTATGTCCGCTTGCCGGCATAATGTGCTCTATATTTACATTGTCATGTAAGACGAACTGCAAATCATGGGATTTGGCATAAAGATATTCGTTGAGATAGACAAGAATGTTCTTGTCATATTCCAAAATAAGTTTTTCTATTTCATCTTTCTGCCATTGAGCGTTTATGTGATTATTGAAATCATTAATAATTTTATCTTCAGGAATATTCTTGTCTACCAACCTGACGTTTTCTCCAAAGAGAAATGTCTTGAATTTGGAACTCGAGAAGCCTGCTTCCACAAGTTCCAAGATTGTGAATAGCTTTATCAGACACTCTGCCACATTCTTCACTTTATTCTCTGAAATTTCTTCCACATCATATCTATTAAGGTAAGAAATGAAATAAATTCTGGCATTGTCATTGAACTTCAGTAATAGTTTGACAACAGGGTAGTCCTGTACCTTATCCCAAATCCCCACAATCTTTTCAAAGTGATTGCAGAGTTCTATAGGTTGAGACAGCAAATCTTTATTCTCAGTGTAGTATCGTCTCAGTCCCGGTGTTGTAACATCAGGTTTTCCTTCTTTTATGTAGACTTTTTTCTCAGCTCTGCGTATGTACATATATTGTTGAAGCACAGAGTCGATGTTGACAATTTTCTTTTCGTTCAAGCTATTTGCTGCTTTTGTAATGGATTTCCATTTTTCCATGTAAGGACTCTTGTTCTGACCCGCATGAGAGTACATTTGTGCAGAAATGATGTCGGCATCCGACAAAGGCATGCCAGTTGAATTCAAAGAGTTGAACATGGTGATGGCCTGATCTGTATCCCAACTGCGAATCTCAATAATGTTGCATTCTTTTAAAAAAGTCTTAGCGAAACTATTTACTTCTGTCTGATGGCACTTTTCAAGTTTCTCATAAAAGAATTTGAAGTTTCTAAAATAATTGGTGTACTTGTTGTCTTTCTGCCGTCGTGGGATCTTGTAGCAGTTTTTTTCGGCAGACTTGTAGTCGGGAGCTTCCAGTATATTTTGTAACTCACGCTTGTATTCTGTAAGCTCGTTAATAGAATTATTTTCAATGATGGTTTTATCCTTAACCAAGTCCCAATTTTTTAGAATTTCCCTGCGATTATCATCATCTGTCCTATAAAGAATGTCTAAGATGAGATTTCTTCTACCTTTTAAGCCATCAACGAGAAGCTCATATTCTTCGTCTTGATTAATCTTGGGTAGAATTTCTTGTATCCTAACAAGCAGTGCTTTCAGCAAGAGGATAAATGTGGTAGTACGTTGCTGCCCATCAATCAAACTTATTTTATTGTCAGTAGCGCAGTCTGCAATGATTGTGCCAAAGAAGTAAGGTTCTTTGTTGCCATCTTTGTTGGTTTTAGAAGAGCCAATAAAAGAGTCTATGTCCTGCCACAGCTTATCGCATTTTTCTATATCCCAAGAGTATGCGCGCTGATATTCAGGGACAACAAATATTTCTCCCTCAGTTTTCAAGTAATTACTAATGAGTTTCAGTTTAGGGTCAATGTCTTTCTTCATAATTAGTTTTTAATTATTTAGATACAAAAATTGCACGAGTGGAGCTATTGGTGTTCTCATTTCGGCAAAGCCGACCTTCGTTCTAATCTACCATGACCCTACATGTGCATTTTTAGCAAAGATAGACGAAATTTTCTTATTCTCGTCAAATAGCTGAAATTATTTTTTTGTCTATTTATTGGACTTCCTTTTTGATATTCATGCAATCCCGACAAGATTCGAACTTGTAACCTTCTGCGATAGAGGCAGATGCTCTTTCCGTTGAGCTACGGGATTGACCGGTGGGTTTATTTCCTTGTGTGGATTGTTATATTATAATTGTCTTCGCCCTCCATGGCGTAGAAAATCAATTCGTTCTCTAAGATTCCAAACGTGATAACCACTGTTTCTTCTTCGTTGTCATCTGTAACCCATGAGTTTGTACTAATTTGCCAATTCTCGCCTTTCTTCCAATGTATGGTGAGTTTGTTTCCTTCGGTTTTGAATGTTCCGGTATAACGGTAACGCCAAGAATTTCCTCGCAATGGATAGGACTCTTCCGTTACTCTGCCATTGGAATAAAAAGTTAGATCTGTTCCTTCGCCGTAGTATTCTTCTGCGTACCACGTTCCAAGAATTGCAGTGTTTTCGATTTTGTTGTCGTTGTCATCATCCGATGAGCAAGAATAGAGAGCGCACACGGCTGCCAAAAGCAGCATTGAGAAAAAGATTTTGTGTTTCATAATTTTAATATAATGTGTTTTAAGATATACGCCGCAAAAATAGGTGTCAATTGTTCCAAATCATGGTACAGGCTGGAGGAAAGTTGGTTTTCAATGCAGGAAATCGAATGTCTGTAACTTTTTTATTGCCAAGGCGTGGCGCTCTTTGTACGCAAGACGGTAATAGCGTTTGGCTTCGTCTAAGTTTTTGTCGGTTCCCCAGCCGTTCTCGTAGAATTCGCCAACGCGGTAATGGGCGTAAGGCAGGCCGCAACGCTTGTAGAGAGCGAAGGCGCGCTTCATGTTCTTAGGATAGCCTTGGCTTCCTTTGCGCAGTATGTCGGCAAGGTTGCTCATTGCGAGGTCGTCGCCTTGTTTAGCGGCTCGCTCATACCAATATACGGCTTTGTGGATGTCCTTCTTTACCATAATGCCGCTCTCAAATATGATTCCGATGTCGTTTTGAACGTCAGCTTCGGTTAATGCTTTATAATCAGGGTGATTTTTCAGCAAATCAAGCAGCCATTCTACATACTCTTTGTCAAAGCCCGCGTCTTCGTAGTTGTCTGTATAGGAGAGGTAGAACTCGCGGTAGCATTTCGGTATGTCGGTGTAATTGTCTTTCTTGTTCATAGTCTTGCGTTTAGTTTATCTATTACTGATTGTGGTTTCACTACTTCTAACCGCCCTTTTTTCGACAGTAGAAAGTCGATAAAATCGCTTGTTGGCTTCAACTCTACTTCTATTTCGGCGTAGTCGTCCTCGTCATTCCATTCTATGAAATTTTGACTATCATGTATGGGCACATCGTCTAACTCGTATTGCTCATCGCCGTAAGCTCGAAGAAGGATATGCTCCGTGGGCAAGTCCTCATCGATGACAACTCCGAAATATGGCTCAAAGAATTTGGCGGCGTAAAAGTCCTTGTCCACCTTGAAAGTGTGTTGTTGTATCTTTACTTCCTCTATCATGTTGAGGCAGAACATCATATACTTGTTATCGAAAAGTCGGCCCAACAAATACCACTTCTGGTGGAACAATTTTAGGCAATAAGGGTCTGCGCCAGTCCAATAACTTTGGGGCGAACCGTATTGCCGATAGCAGATGCTCACACGGTGGCCGGTTTTCATCGCTTTGATGAGCTGTTCAAGGAGCTCTTCGTCTACAGAAACGCGTTCGGCCAAGATACGGTCGTTTAGGAATAGGCTTTCGCTGATGATATTACTAACGGATATGGTTGATAACATCCAGTTCTGCACGGAGTTGTCTGTCAAAACCTCGGGATTGCCGATGAAATACTTGTAGCCGTTCTTTCTGTCGCATTCAATGTAGATGCCAAAGATGTCTTGGATAGCATCCTTGTGGCGATTGAACGTTGTGCGGGCCATTTCCACGCCGCCGCTCATCTCCGTCTCCACCCATCTGTCGTTGAGCTCCGCAAGTGAGATCCTTTTGGCGCGGTGAATGGTATTCACCAGCCAAATGTATTCTTTGAACAATGCCGGAATTTTCATAAAGTGTGTTTTTTTCGTTTTCAGTGGCAAAATTAATGCACCGTTGTTCCATTTTGTGGTACAAGTTGAAGAATTTATAAAAAAGATACATTATTTCTTCGGTTAGTACAATTGTTTTTGCTACTTTTACACGCAAAAGCATATAATTTAGGTCGATATGGACAATCACTTTGTTTCATCTTCTTTTCAGAAAGACGAGGAATACATAAAATGGCTACAGCAGATAAAGGAGCAATACCAACGTAGCCAGTCGAAGGCCGCCGTAAGAGTTAATGAAGCCCTAATTGAATTTTATTGGTATCTTGGGCACGAGATTGTAGATCTTAAGGCCGAGGCTAAATGGGGTGATGGCATTATCGAACAGTTAAGCCTTGATTTGAAAGACACTTTCCCCGGAGTTAGTGGTTTTTCCTCTCGTAATCTTAGATCAATTCGGCAATGGTATAAGTTTTATTCCCCGATACTTGTAAAATGGCCACAGCTTGTGGCCAAAATTCAAACGTCTGAAAAATGGCCACAGCTTGCGGCCAAAACTTGGGAGAATGAAGACGGAAAGCAAACTGGCGACGAGCTGCATTATCCTGCAATATTCAGTTTGTTACCTTGGAGTAGTCAAAGGCTTATTGTTAGCAAATGTAAGTCCGCAGAGGAAGGTCTGTTTTACGTAGTAAAGACAATTGACGGAAATTGGAGCCGTAGTGTATTGGAAAACTTCATAGAGTCCGACCTCTACCACTCTCAAGGCAGTTTGCCGTCCAACTTTGACAAGACCCTGCCTGAAGAATACCGCATGAAGGTGAATGACGTGCTAAAAGACCCATACGACTTTGGTTTTTTGAGGTTGCCGAGAATCTATCAGGAACGCGATTTGGAGAATGCTCTTACTCATAATATCACACGTTTTCTTTTGGAATTGGGAAAGGGATTTACGTTTTATGGTCGGCAAGTTGAACTTGTGGTTTCGGGGACATCATATTTTATTGACATGCTCTTCTATCACGTCCGGCTCAAATGTTTTGTGGTGGTAGAGTTGAAAGTTACAGACTTCAAGCCGGAGTATGCAGGAAAGCTCAATTTCTATGTTACCGCTGTTGATAAGTTGCTTAAACACGATGATGATAAGCCAACAATAGGTCTGCTCATTTGCAAGTCTAAGGACAATACAAAAGTGGAATGGTCGTTTGATGGACTCAATAAGCCCATTGGAGTGGCAGCCTACGACCTTAGACAATACCTTCCAACAGTAGAAGAAATGGAGAGCCAGATTAAATTGATGGATGATGATAATGTGAAATAAGGTGTCGGCAACGTGTGTTTAAGGTGAGCACACCCCACCATTATTCCCTTGACAAGAATTTTATTTTTCCCTCCTTGCGGTAATTTTTAGCGTGTTAAGGACGGAAAATCGCCTGTTCTTTTTCGAAATCCTCGTGTTTATGCGGAAAAAGTGCGCGTTAGTTTGCGTTCACAGTACTGTAACAATAACTAAACAGTACT
>CAZQVW010000135.1:0-7341 GCA_964596865.1 uncultured Bacteroidaceae bacterium | reverse complement strand
AAAACGGACACGGAGAAAACAAGAACGGACACTCCAAACACAAAGGCGAACATAAAGAGAAATAAGTACGCGTACACCAAATACGTAAACGGATACTCCGAATACGAAAACGGACACAACAAACGCTAACGCGCACAAGCAGAGCACTAAAAGCAAGCTGGCAGACCGCGAAAACGCACGCGCACAACACGAGAACAATACTTACTTACGAAAATACAAATAAAATAAGCGATATGAAACTCAAACATCTGATGGTGGCATCCATTGCCACACTTTTATTTGCAGGCATCGGCGTCAGCGCCTACGCGCAAGACGTGGATATGAAGAAATATCCCGACTACAAGCCGTTTGACCCCGCCCTGCAAAAACACATGCCCAAACAGACGGTGCGCAACGCCGCACGCTCGGCCTCCGCTTCCCAGAGGCCCGACCACGTGAACAACGCATTGAGCATCTTCTATCCGCCGGTGCTCAATCAAAGCGGCGGTTCTTGCGGTTCGGCACAGGCCATCGGGTATATCTTCACCCATGACATGAACAATATGCGCAACCTCGATGCCTCCTACGAAGAAAACCAATATCCCACCCACTTTACGTGGCTTTTCACCACGGCCGGCGAAGATAAGACCATGATTGGCAGTGGCAACGGTATTCCCAACGTGCCCACCTACGGCGGACGCACCTATTCCTCCACCTTCGGCAATCAGGACACCGACGACTACTACTTCGGCTGGATGCAGGGCTATGATAAATGGTATCAGGCCATGCACAATCGTATTATCGACTTCTTCTACGGCCCGCGCTTCACCGACTGGCTGGGCGCCCGCGAGGAACTGAAGCAGTGGCTGTGGAACCACTGGGGCGAAGAGGGCTATGTGGAGGGCGGATGCGCCGGTATCGGTGTGGCCTCCGGCCTTAGCAGTGCCACCATCCCCTCTACGCCTACCAACAACTCCCTCGGCGTAACCGGCAAGCGCTATGTTACCCACTGGGGCAATGCCTACGACCACGGCGTTACCGTGTGCGGCTATGACGACCGCATAGAATTTGACCTCAACAACAACGGTATCTACGGCGAGGAAAGCGCTGACGAGAAAGGCGCGTGGATTATTTGTAATTCGTGGGGAGACAACTGGATGAACCAAGGTTTCATCTATTGCCCCTACGCCAATAGTTATTGTATGGTAGACGCCAACGGCAATCAGACCCTCCCGTGGGCCACGGAGCTGTATCACTACCGCCATAACTATCGCCCGCTCCAGACCATCAAGGTTACCATGGATTACGACCACCGTTGGGAACTCTCTCTGAGCGCAGGCGTGGCGCAGGACACCTCCGCCACCCGCCCCGAGGCCACGGTGAACTTCTCCCACTTCCAGCGCTCCACCGCTTTCGATAAAAACGGCCAGTCGCCCGAGTGCCCGATGCTGGGGCGCTGGGGCAGCAAATTCAATTACGACCCCATGGAGTTTGGCTACGACCTCACAGACCTCTCCGCCTCGTTTGACCGCAATCGCCCACTGAAATATTTCTTCACCATCAAGACGCCCACCAATGCTTTGGGCAAAGGCCATCTCTATAAGGCCGCCATTCTCAATTATGAGTATGACGAAGACGCCCCAGTGGAGATTCCTTTCAAAATCGACACCCTGGCCATAGATGAGGGCGGCACCACCATGACTGTGTCCGTCATCGTGCCGGGCGAACAGATTAATGCGCCTCTCAACGCCGCCCTCAACGGCACCACCCTCACATGGAGCGAGCCCGAGGCCACCAGTTTGCAGAAAAACCAGTACTATATCTATCAGAACGGCACCCTCATCGACAGCATCAGTGCTTCAAACCGCTCCTACACCGTGCCCGCCGCCAACGCCACCTACTCCGTGGCCGCTGTCTACGATTATAAAGGTAAGCAACTGGTGTCCGCCCAAAGCAACAACGCCTCCGCGCCCATCCGCCTCACCAATAAAGACAACAATACGCTCACCCTTGACGGCGGCGGCATCACTATCCCCAACGCCATCCCCAACGCCTTGCCCCAGGCCACAATAGAATTTATGTTCAAGCCCACCGCCCTCGGCACAAACGCCAATAAGACGGGCAACGAGAACGGCGACTTCTTTATCAACGCCTCCGCCTCCGGACAAATCTCCGCCGGTTGGAGCACAGCAACGGCCTCCGACTACGCCATCACCTCCGCCCTGGCTCGTACGCTCAATAAATGGTATCACGTGGCCGTGGTGGTAGACCGCCACGAGCTCACCATCTATGTGGACGGCATGAAGAGAAAATCTTGCACCTCCTCCACCTACAGCGGCGTGCCCGCTATCGGCGATTTCGTGATGGGCCTCAGCAACGGCTTAATAAAAGGTGGTATCGATGAGCTCCGCATCTGGAATACCGCCCGCTCCTTCTCCGAAATCTATAGCGGCAAAGACGAAAGCATCGCCAACCCCTCCGCATTGGGCAACCTTATCGTCTATGTGCCCATGGACACTATTGAGGACAACGGCGAAATCAAATTGCGCGAGTATGCCTCCGGCAAACACGCTTATTTCAACAATAACAGCTACACTCTGGCCACCGACAACACCATTCTCCAAGGCTCTAAGTCCGCCATCAGGTCCTCTATCGTGGCTTCGCAGGATTCGGCCGTGGCCGGCACACCGGTGAGGTATTCCGCCCTGGCGCCGCTCTCCTCCTTCTCATGGCAATGGAGCGCCCCGGGCGCTGTTCAGGAGACCTTCTCCTCGCAATCGCCTTATATCACATACAACACCGCGGGCAACCACACTCTTACCCTCACCATCACGAAAGCCGACGGCACCACCGAGGAAGTCACCAAGGAGATTTACGTGCGCGAGGCCTCATTGCCCGTTGTGGACTTCCAGGCTTCCGCTCTCACGGGCGATGCCACCACCCAATTCTCGTTTATCAACCGCTCCAGCGGGGCTAACACCGTCTATACGTGGACTCTCGATGGCGCCAGCGAGCCCGTCCTCCATACCACCAACGCCACCGCCATCTACGACAAGCCCGGCACCTATACCGTCATCCTCACCGGCCAAAATGCCTCCGGTTCCGCCTCTGCCCAAAAGACTATCACCGTCAATCCCGCTGCTCCAAAGAGCAACTTCGCCGTCAGCCCCAGCAATATCCTGCTGGGCGAAACCACATACCTCACCGACCGCAGCCACGGCGCCCCAACCACGTGGACTTGGCTGCTGAACAACGGTAAGCACGATTTCGCCATCAACGGTCAGAACTCTTCCTGCAAGCCCACCCACCCGGGCATCTACGACATCACTCTCACCACCTCCAACGAGGTGGGCAACAACACCAAGACCGAGAGCGGACGCCTCATCGTGAGCAACGCCAACGCTAAAAACAGTCTCGCCTTCTCCGGAGCGCAGAAAGTGAACTTCCAATGCCCGCTGCCCCAAAATTCCAAGACGTGGACTATCGAATATTGGCTGAACCCCTCATCGTATAACGGCGCCGGCAGTCTGGCCACCGACAACGGCTTCTTCTCTATGACCGGCACCGGCGGCGGAGCCCTCCGTATCTCGCTCAATGGGTCGTCCACCGAATCGTCCACCGGCTATTTCCTGCCAAGCGAGTGGCACCACTACGCTATCAGCTATAGTCTGGGCACTATCCGCCTCTATCGCGATGGCGAACTGTGGGAGACCTTGCCCTCCAAGCTCACCTATTCCTCCGGCAATTGGACCGGCCAAATGAGTATCTCCTCCTCCAGCGACCCGTTCACCGGATTGATAGACGAAATGCGTATCTGGAGCCGCGCTATCACAGCTTCCTCCATCCGTAGCCGCGCTAATCAGCCGCTCAACGATGCAGAGACCACCTCCGGCTTGGTATTGTATTACAACTTCAATGAAGGCCAAGGCAATGTCAATGACCTCTCCGCTTCCCACGCCACAGGCACACGCCAAGGCTTCGGCCCCGATGGTGATGCGTGGCCAATAGTGCCCGGAGTGTTCACTCTCGACACCGACCCCGTTACCAACAATCCCACTGACGTAACAGACCAGTATCTCACCAACTATAAAGCGCCGTTCCTCTACGATGAAAACACGCAGGTGAACACCTTCCGCTCCAATCGCTTCTATGCCCTCCAGACCGGCACAGAAGAATCCACATGGCAGGTGGCCAGCCCCACCGTGAACGGCACCACCACCACCGGCGTCCACGTAGACAAGGATTACGACTACGGATTCACCTGCACCACGGGCTACTACTCGTTCAGCTCCGCGCTTACCAACCACCGCGTTTGGCAAACCGTAACACTGCCCGCCGGAAAATACACGTTCTACGAAGAGGCCTCCACGCGAAGCTCTGACTACTCCAAGTGTCAGCTCGTGGTAAATTATGGCAACGAGCTCTCCTCCACCGAGAACCTCACCACCAGCCTTGCCCACACTCCCCTCACGGGCGTAGACTCCGTCTCCTTCATCCTTGGCGCCCCCACCGAGGTTAGTCTGGGCGTTCTCTACAACACCACCGGCTATATGCGATACGTTATCAGCAATTTCCGCCTCATGCGCCAAAATATCGACGTACTGGAGGCCGATGGCGAGACCAGCATCTATGATGCCGTCAATAACGGCCACGCCAACGTGATTACTCCCAAGGAGGGCGGCATTCTCATCGCTTCGCAAAAGAAGGAGAACTTCCGCATCTTCACCCTCGATGGGCGCTGCGTCCTCAACGAGGATGTCCACGGCGTCCACTTCATCCCAATGCCGGCCGGAGTGTATATCTGCAACGGAGAAAAGTTCCAAGTAAAATAAGAATTCCTCCAATCAAAGTAAGGAAACAATAACTATTGCGGCCCGCTCACCCCTACTTCTCACGGTGGGCGGGCCGCTGTTCTTTTATGCAAGCATTGGAAATATAAAAAGTCTTAATAATAAGGAAAGAAAGACGTAATTATAAGGTCGGCGGGGTGGATTATTAAGTTAAAAGTACTACTTTTGCACGGCGATTTCTAAAATCGCCACCTACGGCGCATCTGCGGAGGCAAAGAAGCAGGCCTACCGGCATTGCACCCCGTATCTTCAAACACTTTTCACAACAACAGGAAAACAACAGAAAAAACATGGATAAAGTAAGTTACGCATTGGGATTAGGCATCGGCCAGCAACTGAAAGGCATGGGCGGCGACCGCCTCAACATCGACGATTTCGCCCTCGCCATCAAGGATGTCATCTCCGGCGCCAAGCCCCAGATGAGCATGAAGGAAGCCCAAATCATTGTGAGCACCTTTTTGGAAGAGGTGGAGAAAGAAAATCAGAAAGCACGCGAGGAAATGGGCGCCAAGCTGAAGGTGATGGGCGAGGAGTTCCTAAAGGAAAACGCCAAGAAGCCCAATATCCACACCACCCCGAGCGGCCTGCAATACGAAATCCTCAAAGAGGGCAACGGCCGCAAGCCCACCGCCAAAGACACCGTCAATTGCCACTATGAGGGCCGCTTGATCGACGGCACGATCTTCGATTCTTCCTATCGTCGCAACGCTCCCGCCACTTTCGGCCTCAGTCAGGTGATTGCCGGCTGGACAGAGGGATTGCAACTGATGAGCGAGGGAGCTAAATACCGTTTCTTCATCCCCTACCACTTGGGGTATGGCGCCAACGGCGCAGGCGACAGCATTCCTCCCTATTCCGCCTTGATTTTTGACGTAGAATTGCTGAAAGTGGTATAGGCTGGCAATAATATTGTCGCGCAAAATCATAGACATACAACAACAAACAATACGATGAAAAAGATTATTCTGATTTCAATGACCGCCCTCGTGGCATTGAGCGCCTGCAACAAAGGCGACATCCCAAAGGGCAACCCCAAGACCAACCTCGACACCCTCTCATACGAATTGGGCGTGGCTAATTCGCAGGGCGTGAAGCAGTATCTGGCCTATCAACTGGGCGTAGACACCGCCTACATGGACGAATTCTATAAAGGCTTTGCCGCCGCCGCCCAAGCCAGCGACGACAAGAAGCTTCAGGCCTATTACGCCGGCGTCCAGTTGGGCTCGCAGATGGGCGCACAGGTTTACGCCGCCGCCAATAGCGAACTCTTCGGCAGCGACTCCACCAAGACCATCAATCTCCGCCAGATGGTGGCCGGATTTGTGGAAGGCGCCAAGGGAACTCCGCTCATTCCGCTCGAAACCGTTAAGAATGAGCTCACCAAGCGCGTAGACTCCTACAAAGACGAAAATCTCTCCAAGACCTACGGCCCCAACAAGAAGAAAAGCGAACAGTTTATCGCCAGCAAAGCCAAAGAGCAGGGCATTCAGAAGCTCCCGGGCGGCACTCTGTATAAAGTGCTCACAGCTGGCAATGGCCCTGTGCCCAAAAAAGACAGCAAGGTGCAGGTAATTTACGAAGGTCGCTTGGTAGACGGAACAGTCTTCGACTCTTCCGCCAAGACCAACGAGGGAAAACCCACCGAGGTGCGCGTAGCCACGATGATTCCCGCATGGCAAGAGGCTCTCACCGCAATGCCCGAGGGCTCGGAGTGGGAACTCTATGTACCCTACGACCAAGGTTATGGCAATCACGACATGGGCGTGATTAAGCCCTACTCTGCGCTCATCTTTAAGATTAAATTGGTGAATGCAAACTCGGATGTAACAGCAGCCGAGGCTACCGCACCAAATAAAAAGGCTAACCGCTCCATAGAAAAAAGAGAAGCATCCTAAATATAGAGGCTACCGGTCCAATATAGAGGCTACCGGTCCAAATAAAAAGGCTAAGCCCTAACCTAAAGCCCCATAAAAGCAACAGTTTCTATTCATAATACCGAAAATCATTAACAACAATCACATGAAACGCATAATTCTCAGCGTGCTGGTGCTGTTGATTGCCGCCGGCACCGTCAGCGCCCAGAAAAAAGGCAAGAAAATTAAGAGCGCAAAGAAGGCTGTGGCCGCCGCAGTCCTCACACCCGCCAAACCGGACACCGTGAGCGCAGACCGCTTCAGCTATGTCTTGGGCTACGTCAATACCAACGGCCTTAAGCCCTTCTTAAGTCAGCGCCAGGGCGTGGATACGCTCAATAATATGAACGATTTTATTCGCGGCTTCAACGAGGCCGTAAATAAAGCCAACGACCCCTCACTGAAAGCCTATAGCGTGGGTCTGCAAATCGGCGATCAGGTGGTAAACCAAATGTTCCCCGCCATCAATAAGCAGATCACCGTGGTCAGCCTGGTAAGCTCTTTGTCGGATACGCTGTTCATGGCAATCTCCATTTTCTGATCGGATCGGCCATCCCCATTAGATTATGGTAGTTGAAGCGGTAATTTCAATTTTTGAC
>CAZQVW010000134.1:0-7408 GCA_964596865.1 uncultured Bacteroidaceae bacterium | reverse complement strand
CAATATCCCGTTCCATGTGGCCGAAGACCCCCTGCATTGCGTGGCGCGCGGCACTGGCATCGCTCTAAAGAATAGCGACCAATTTAATTTCCTCTCTGCCGGTTAGTCCCGGCGGCGAATAACTCCGCCCTTTCATTACCGCCTGTTGGATGAACGCCCTTGTAGAGTTTTTCAAGAAAAACAGTTATTGGTTTCTCTTTGTATTGCTGGAGGTGATGAGCGCATGGCTGATTTTCAGCTACAATAGTTACCAAAGCAGCGTGTGGATTACACAGGCCGGCGAGGTGGCTGCGAAAGTCAATAGCCTATACGGTGAGGCCGAGGCATTTGTAAACCTTGGTGAGGCCAACCGCCAGCTCACAAAGCAGAACAGCCTGCTCCAGATGCAGGTAAACCAGTTGCGCGAGCGCCTAAAAGACACCACCACGTTGCCCACAAAAGTGGAGATGCAGATGCGCGACACTATGCAGGGTTATCACCTCTACGAGGCCAAGGTAATCTCGTCATCTATCCTGCGCCACAACAACCACCTCATCATCAATCGCGGTTTCGATGACGGCATCCGCACAGAGATGGGCGTGGTGGGAGCCGGCGGCGTGGTGGGCATCGTTACTATGACTGGCCACCACTATTCCACCGTCCTGCCAATCATCAATACCAAATCGCGAATCAGTTGTCGCCTGCGCCACTCCGATTATTTCGGCACCCTCATTTGGGACGGCGGCAATATCCGCTATGCCAAGGTGGTGGGTGTGCCGCGCTACGCCATAGTGAAGCGAGGCGATGCCATAGAGACCAGCGGCTACTCCACAATGTTCCCCCCAGGCTTGTTTGTGGGCAATGTGTGCAAAGTGGAAGACGGGCCCGACGGCTTATCCAAACAGCTCACCATCGCCTTGGGCACAGATTTCGGCAACCTACGCGATGTCAGCATCTTCCGCAATCTCCATCGCGCCGAAATACAGGGGCTCCACAATCGTTTGAAAGAAACCGAGGAATAATCAAAACGAAACACCAGTTATAACAAAAAGACATACGGACCTAATCTGAAAGAATACGGGCCTATACAGTACAAAACTGACCCAAGCATCGTCTTTTCCCTACCCCGCCATGATTCAAAACTACCTGCGCCTTGCGGCATTGCTCCTATGCCTGTTGGCAATGCAGATACTGGTATTCAACCACGTCCACATCATGGGCTACGCCACGCCCTTGGTGTTGGGCTACTTTATAATGGTGCTCCCGCTCAACACCTTGCGGTGGGCGCGCCTCCTTTGGGGATTCTCACTGGGTTTAGTGCAGGATATTTTCGCAGGCACGCCGGGCATGATGGCCGCCACGCTTACATTCATCGGTTTGATTCAGCCCTCGCTCTTTAATTTGCTGAGCGGCATCGATGATGCCGACGAGCGCGAGGCCAATATGTCGCCCTCTATCACCACTTTGGGCCGTTGGCCGTTCCTTAGATATGTGAGTATGGGCCTACTGATACAATGTATCGTATTCTATCTATTGGAGACATTCTCTTTCTTTTCGCCTATCGACCTCCTGCTCAATATCGCGGGCAGCAGCGTGCTTTCCATCCTAATAGTATTGGGAATAGAGAGCATACGCTCGGGCGGCGGCGCGCACAAATGAGAATAGGTGCGGACAAACGGTTATAAGAAGCTGACGGATAGTAGTAAGGTGGGGATAAATAAGGAAAAAAGCGCGCACCGATAACGCAACGGGAACAAAAAACAAACGTATGCCGTGAGAAAATACGAATTTGAGAAGCGCAAATTCATTATCGCAATGATGGCCATCACCATCGTGGCGATATACATAATTCGTCTGCTCACGTTGCAGGTTTTCTCCGACACCTACAAGACTTCTGCCGACTCTAACGCATTTTTTCGCAAGGTGAAATATCCTGCCCGCGGCCTCATCTACGACCGCGACAGCACCCTTCTGGTTTACAACGAGTCGGCCTATAATATTATGGTGATTATGGAGGAGCAACACGGCATCGACACTCTGGATTTCTGCCGCACCGTGGGCATCACGCGCCAAGATTACATTAATCGCATGGCTCGCATTAAAGACACCAAGCTCAATCCCGGCTATTCCCGCTATACTCCCCAACTTTTCATCGCACAAATTCCGCCCGACCAATTTGCCGTCTTCCAAGAGAAGCTCTATAAATTTCGCGGCTTCTATGCCGAGCAACGCACCGTCCGCCGCTATTCCACCACCGTGGGCGCTCACGTTTTGGGCGACGTGGGCGAAGTAAATCAGGTGGACATCGATTCCGATGCCTACTATCGCTTGGGCGACAACATCGGCAAACTCGGCATTGAGAAGTCCTACGAGAAAGACCTGCGCGGCGAGAAAGGCGTGCAGATCCTTTTGCGCGATGTGAGAGGGCGAATAAAGGGCGCTTATCAGCAGGGACACCAAGATCGTCCCGCCGTACCGGGCCGCAATCTCACTCTCGCCCTCGACCAAGACCTTCAGGCGCTGGGCGAGTATCTTTTAAGCGGCAAGATTGGCACTATCGTAGCCATAGAGCCCGCCACGGGCGAAGTATTGTGCTTGGTATCGTCCCCAGGCTACGACCCACACCTGCTTGTGGGCGCCGACCGCGGCAAAAACTATCTGCAGCTCGCCACAAACCCCTACAAGCCGCTCTATAACCGCGCCATCATGGGCCAATACCCCCCCGGCTCCACGTTCAAGACCTCGCAGGCCCTCACCTTTCTGCAAGAAGGAGTGGTAAATTCCCAAACGGCCTACCCCTGCCACCACGGTTTCATATTAGGGCGCCTACGAGTGGGATGCCACGGCCATCCCTCGCCAGTAAAACTGAATTTTGCCATTGAAACATCGTGCAACGGCTATTTCTGCTGGGGATTCTATCACATGATACAGAAGCGTAGATACGGCTCGGTGGAACGTGCGTTCACAAAGTGGAAAGATTATATGGTATCCATGGGATTTGGTTACCGTTTGGGCATAGATCTCCCCGGCGAAAAACGCGGATTTATTCCTAATTCCGAATATTACGATAAATGGTACCACCGCGGCGGTTGGAAAGCGCAAACAATCATCAGCGATGCCATTGGTCAGGGCGAGGTAACGCTCACTCCGCTACAGATAGCCAACCTCGGAGCCACCATAGCCAATCGCGGCTACTATTATACGCCCCACGTGGTGAAGAAAATAGAGGGCCGTGACCTCGACACCACCTACACTCGCCGCCACTACACAATGGTAAGCCGCCAAAACTACGAATTGGTGGCGCAAGGCATGAGGGCTGCCGTATTGGGGGGCACATGTCGCGGAGGAGCCATCCCTGGCATCGAGGTTTGCGGCAAAACCGGCACCGCACAGAACCACGGGCGCGACCATTCCATCTTTATGGGTTTCGCACCGATGAGTGAGCCCAAGATTGCCGTGTCAGTATATGTGGAAAACGGAGGTTTCGGAGCCGTTTATGGCGTGCCCATCGGCTCGCTCATCATGGAGAAATACCTTAAGGGCGAACTATCGGCCGCCTCTCAGCACCGAGCCGATGCAATAGCTTCTAAAAAAATCAGTTATGGCAAAGCCTCAAGATAATGCCACCCTCATATTCCGCAGTATCGACTGGTGGACGGTGTTAATCTACATCCTACTTCTGATAGCGGGGTGGATTAGCGTGGTTGGGGCCAGTTACAGTTTTGACAACCCCGACATTTTAGATTTCTCCTTGCGCTCGGGCAAACAGTTGGTATGGATTGGTTGCTCTTTGGGCCTGGCATTGGTAATCCTGCTCACGGATGACCGCCTTTTCGACACTTTTGCCAACGTAGCGTACATAGGGTTTATGCTCCTGTTGCTAATCACGCCGTTTTTGGCCAGCAACATCAAAGGCTCCTACTCCTGGATTTCGTTAGGGTCGATAAGCATACAGCCGGCCGAGTTTGCCAAATGCGCCACAGCCTTGGCTCTCGCCCATTATATGGGCTCTTACGGATTTACGCTGCAAGACCGCCGGAAATTTGCGGTGGCGCTGGGCATTGTCCTATTACCGGTGGTACTAATCTTCTTGCAGAGGGAGACGGGCTCGGCCTTGGTCTATCTAAGTCTGCTATTGGTATTTTACCGCGAGGGAATGAGCGGCAGCGTACTGTTTGTGGGGTTGGCCGCCGTGATATATTTTGTAGTGGGCCTGAAATACGATGTGATAAGCATGCCACAAAGCGCCACTTCCGTGGGCACGTTTGCCGTACTAACATTAATATGGATTTTCACGATGATATTACTGAAAGTCTACGACAAGAGCCAGCGGCATATCCACCGCGTCCTATTCACCGGCATCGCCGCTTTGATGGTGGGCTACGCCGTGCAGTGTTTTTTTCCAAAGATGGAAATTATCGCGTGGGTATTATTGGCAGAATGTGTCTATACTGCCATCTATATCTTTGTGAGCGGATTGCGCCGCAACAGTAGGGCACTGTTGCTCATCAGTGCTTTCACGGTGGGTTCCCTCCTAATGTTCTATTCCACCAACTATGTGCTCAATTCGGTGCTCAAGCCTCACCAGCAAAACAGGGTGAAAGTGCTTTTGGGCCTGAAGCAGGATATTAACGACGCCGGATATAATGTCCATCAAAGCGAGATAGCCATTGGTTCCGGCGGCGTATGGGGCAAGGGCTTTCTCAATGGCACTCAGACCAAACTGAAATATGTGCCAGAGCAGGACACGGATTTCATTTTCTGCACCGTAGGCGAAGAACACGGTTTTGTGGGGTCAGTGGTGGTATTATTACTGTTTTTGGCCCTAATATTGCGGCTTATCCACGTGGCGGAGCGGCAGACCTCCGCTTTCGGGCGCATCTATGGTTATTGCGTGGTGAGCATCTTCCTCTTTCATGTCTTTATCAACATCGGAATGGTGATGGGCATCACGCCCGTCATCGGAATTCCCCTGCCATTTTTCAGTTACGGCGGTTCTTCGCTATGGGGCTTCACCCTGTTGTTATTTATTTTCCTACGTATTGATGCGGGCCGCAATCGATTCCGCACATAATGCGCAGACGGATTGCATATAATGCGCAAATAGCCTAAAAGACGTGGGGGCGAGTATGATACCCGCCCCCACGTCTTTTCTTTATGCCCCTACTTCATCCGATTATACGTCATTCCATCTATGCTGATGGCAGGAGAAACGGAGAGATTGATGGCCGACTGGACACGATAGTAGTTGCCATTCACCTTAATGCTGCGGCCCTTATCGCCCGTATTGGTGGCGGTGAGTGAACCAGCGTAGAAGCAAAAATCACCGCTGGCCTTAAGGCACATAGAACGCTTATTATCCGCGTTTACCATGAGGCGACCGCCGCTGGCTGTGAGATTGAGGGTAGGCATCATGGTGTTTGCGTTGATAATCACATCGGTATTACCGTTTATGCACTTGCTGGCCCTGCCTGTGGTGGCGATAGTGATATTTCCGCCGGTGATAGTGAGGGCAGAGTCGCATTTCAATCCGTCGCAATCATCGCCGTTGAGGGCGATATTCACATAACCGCTGTCTATGAGGATTTGACCGTTAAGTTCATCGGTGCGGTCATTGGTGGTGTCCACCTGAATGCCATCGCCCAAGACGCCGGAGCGGATATTCACGCGACCTCCCCGCTGATGGAAATACTGCCCGATGTGCATACCGTCGCTGGGGGCAGAAAGTATGTTTATCGTACCGGTGGAACGCTTAAGCAACGTGTATTCGCCACTCTTATAAGCATGCTTGGCGTTGCCGGTGATATTGAGTGTGCCATCACCACTAAATTCTGGGTGTCCCTTCACATGAAAACAGGCGTCCTGCAGGCCGGTGGCGTAGTCGGAGAAGGCATTGACGGTATTGTGCACCAAATCGATGTCGATACGCTTGCCATTGCGCACATAGAAGGCAGCGCCGCGCTGCGAAGCGATGCTCACCCCGTTGAGCACGATGCCACATTTGTAACTACCGTCCTGCACAAACGCACCGTTCTGGGTGGCGCCGGAGAGGGAGTAGGTTATCTCGGGGTCGGCTGTAGCAGTGGAGGTAACAGTTACATAGGCGCCGTCCTTGTCGATAGTGAGATAGTCGGTAAGGGCGAGGGGCACGCGGGTGTAGCATTGCTCTCCGGCGTAGGCAAACTCCACAAGCAGGGGGTCGAAATTCTGCTCGCTATAAGTCATGGAATCGATGTCGGTATAGTTGAGAACGAGGTTACCAATGCTTAGTTGGTTGCCACTAAACACCATTTCCCCCGCCTCAGCGGGCGTAGCGAGGATAGCACTGCCCTTACTCCATATTGCGAAAGTCTGCGCATTCATCTGAACTGCCGTTACAGCCATTAGCGCCAACATTATTATAGTCTTCTTCATAGAAAGGTTTATTTTAGATTTTATGAATATGGGATGTGGCGTAGATATTGGTGTTTATGGAGACAGGCTCTCGCCTGCAAATAGCGAGTTGGTATTTTCCCACCAATAGCGGCACCAATATCCTTCTGTTTACGCCATTAATTATTTCACCAAGACCTTGCAACTCTCTTTTCCTGCGCGGATGATATAGATGCCAGGGGCAAGCGACCCGATATACACGGGCACTCCCTCCTGACCGATGCGGGCAGTGGCCACCAGTGTGCCGTTGGCGTCATAAACGCGGGCGATAGTGCCGGCCTTCACATTGAGCTTGACCTGCGAGCCCTGCAACGACACCACGCTCGTGCCCTTGTCTGTAGCATCACCAATACCGGCCACATCGTTTGTGAACAAGAGGGAATAGACATCGCTCACGGCGTAGCTCTCCTCCACATCATTGTTCTTTACAATCATCGAGGAGCCCGAGAAGCGTATCTTCAGATTTTCCAATGCGTAACTAATCCATGTGCCCTCCTGCGTCTTCACAGTAAAGGCGGTATAGTTCTGCGCCTGCGCCTTGTTAGCGCACATTATCAGCAGTAACAATCCAGCCACTGCCGTCATTTTCTTTATTCTCATATTAACAATGTGTCTTTTCATCTTGATAATGCGTGGTTATATATGGATAATGTAAAGAAGCAGCCTTGATAATGCTACACTCTACATGATAATGCGCGCCTATATATTAATAATGTAGGATTTTGTTTTCATTGACAAGACATTTGGTGCCATTCTCTCTATTTTTTCACCGGCAAAATTAATACGTTATCCCCAAAAAACAATCGCGACCCAACCCTTTTTGTGGAAACATAATTGAAAATTAACAATTTCCCGACTTAAGATTAATTTTTCCCGCAACAAGACCGATTTTTCCCGCAACAAAATCGACATTTCCCGTGCTAACGCCCAAAAAGCGCGCGTTAGTTTGCGTTCACAGTACTGTAACAATAACTAAACAGTACTGTTTAGATAATGT
>CAZQVW010000133.1:0-7443 GCA_964596865.1 uncultured Bacteroidaceae bacterium | reverse complement strand
GCTCGGATTCCTTGTCCAGGCCGATCACCTTGGCATAGCAGCCGCCCTCGAAGTTAAACACGCCATTGTCGTCCCAGCCGTGCTCGTCATCGCCGATGAGCTTGCGCTTCGGGTCGGTGGAAAGGGTGGTCTTGCCGGTGCCGGACAGACCGAAGAAGATAGCCGTGTTCTTGCCCTCCATATCGGTGTTGGCCGAGCAGTGCATAGAGGCGATGCCGCGGAGCGGGAGGAAATAGTTCTGCATAGAGAACATACCCTTCTTCATCTCGCCGCCATACCATGTGTTAAGAATTACCTGCTCCTTGGAGGTAACGTTGAACACAACGGCAGTCTCGGAGTGGAGGCCGAGCTCCTTCCAGTTTTCTACCTTTGCTTTGCTGGCGTTGTAGACGATGAAGTCGGGCTCCTGCTCAAAGTCGGCCTCGGTCTTCGGGCGGATAAACATATTGGTAACGAAATGAGCCTGCCAAGCCACTTCCATGATGAAGCGGACCTTCATGCGGGTGTCGCGGTGGGTGCCGCAGAAGCCGTCCACCACATAGAGCTTCTTGTTGCTCAATTCCTCCTGAGCCAATTTCTTGAGAACCTTCCAGGTCTCCTCACTGGCGCGGTGGTTGTCGTTGTGGTATTCCTCGGAATCCCACCAAACGGTGTCGTGGCTGGTGGCATCGTCCACGATAAACTTGTCCTTGGGCGAGCGGCCGGTGTAGATACCGGTCATCACGTTCACTGCGCCCAGTTCAGTCTCCTGAGCCTTGTCAAAGCCGGTGAGCCCGGGCTTTGTCTCCTCGTTGAAGAGTACTTCATAGGAGGGATTGTACAGAACCTCGGCTGTGCCGGTCTGGATTCCGTAACTTGCTAAAACAGATTTGTCAAACCTTGCCATTTCTTCTTGGTATTAAGTTTTGTGAATATTGAGTGTTCTTTTTTCATCGGCAAAATTAGTAATTCGCCGTCAAGAGCGGCGCCGGAATGGATTATTTTTTGTTAAAAGATGAGGGAACGCCATTCTTTGTAACCCTGATGCGCGCGCGTAAACCTTATTTGATATTCGCTGGTTGCAACTTTTGGTCTGTCCGTCCGGCTTTCTATATGGCTTTTCCGCTTTCTCTATACGGCCGTCCCGCTTTTCATTCTTGTCGTGCCCCGCCCATTCCGCTCATCCTGCCTAATCTGCCTATTCCGCCCGTCCCTTTCCGCTTGCTTGCCAATTCCTCCCGCTTGCTTACCTATTCCTCCCGCTTGCTTGCTTATTCTTTCCGCTTACTTGTCTATTTCTCCCGCTTGCTTGCCAATTTCTCCCGCTTCCGTCCCTCCAATCTGCTCTCTCCGTCCCTTTTCCCCCGTCGCTTTCCCAAATTTTACGTCTGAATTAGCAGGTAATAGTAGCAAAATGTCGGCAAAAGTGCACTTTTTTGCCTTGATTGTGCATTTTTCTTGCAAATTTTTTGGTAGCAAAAAGAAGAAGCGTTAATTTTGCACCCACATTTTATCAACACATTAACCTAAACAAAAGAAGTTATGTCTGAAATTGAATCCAAAGTAAAAGCCATCATCGTGGACAAGCTCGGCGTAGACGAGAGCGAAGTGAAGAACGAAGCATCGTTTGCTAATGACCTGGGCGCTGATTCCCTGGACACCGTAGAGCTGATCATGGAGTTTGAGAAGGAATTCGGTATCTCCATTCCCGATGACCAGGCTGAGAAAATCTCTACCGTAGGCGACGCTATCGCATACATCGAGCAGAACGCCAAGCAGTAGGATCTGCTTTTTTCCCACCCCAAGACATTCGCTGCGCCCCAATAGGGGAGCGGCCGATGTGTTGAGGTGGGAATATTTCTTTGTTTATATCTTAATAAACAGCATATTATACCACAATATCCTCTATCATAGATTGGTTTTCTTCTGTGGAAAAATAGGCTTTTCTATGAATAGACCATAATTTTCTTATCTCATACGCTTATGGAACTAAAGAGAGTTGTAGTTACCGGCGTAGGCGCTATCACGCCGCTGGGTAACAATGTGGCTGACACCTGGGAAGCTGTCAAGGCCGGCAAGAGCGGCGCTGCTCCCATCACCCATTTTAATACCGAAAAGTTTAAGACCCATTTTGCCTGCGAGGTAAAGGACTTTGATCCCCGTAAATACCTCGACCGTAAGGAGGCCAATAAGATGGATCTCTATACGCAGTATGCTATGGTGGCCGCCATGGAGACTGTTTCCGATACCGGCATCGACCTTGACGCTGTGGATAAAAACCGCATCGGCGTGGTGCTGGGCGTGGGCATCGGCGGCATCAATAGTTTTGAGAAAGAGGTTACTGATTATGCGCGTACCGGCGAGGAGCTGGGCCCGCGCTACAGTCCTTTCTTTATTCCGAAAATGATTGCCGACATTGCTGCCGGTCATATCTCTATCAAATACGGTTTCCACGGGCCTAATTTTGTTACTACCTCTGCCTGTGCTTCTTCCACCCACGCTATCGCCACGGCTGTAGACCTTATCCGTATGGGCAAGGCTGATGCCATCGTCAGCGGCGGTTCTGAGGCTGCTATCTGGCCCACCGGTGTTGGTGGTTTCAATGCTATGCACGCCCTTTCCACTCGCAACGATGACCCCGAGGGAGCCAGCCGCCCATTCAGCGCCAGTCGCGATGGTTTCGTTATGGCCGAGGGCGCTGTTTGCCTCTTTTTGGAGGAGCTGGAGCACGCCAAGGCTCGCGGTGCCAAGATTTATGGCGAGATTGCGGGTAGCGGCATGAGCGCCGACGCATATCATATCACTGCTTCCCACCCCGAGGGATTGGGAGCCAAATTGGTGATGGAAAATGCCTTGAAGGACGCCAACATGAAGCCCGAGGATATCGATTATATCAATGTTCACGGCACCTCCACCCACGTGGGCGACATCTCCGAGGTGAAAGCCATCAAGGATGTGTTTGGCGACTACGCTTATAAGCTCAATATCAGCTCCACCAAGTCGATGACCGGCCATATGCTGGGCGCCGCTGGTGCTGCCGAGGCCTTGTTCAGTCTGTTGAGCGTGAAGGAAGACATCGTGCCCCCCACCATCAACCATGCCGAGGGCGATGATGATCCCGAAATCGACTATAACCTGAATTTCACCTTCAACAAAGCTCAGAAGCGCACCGTTCGCGCCGCATTGAGCAACACCTTTGGCTTTGGTGGCCACAACGCCTGCGTAATCATCAAGAAATACGAGGCTTAATCAGACTGTTGCGGCAAAGGGATTGCGCTGTATGCAGATTTCCCTACACGGGAATATCCGCGCCAAGCAGAGCTGACCAATCTGGCCGATAGTCTGTAATCAGTGAGCACACAGATTATACCGTTTTTTCGTCTTATGACTTCATTCATACGCAAGATAAAGTTCCTCTTTCGCAAGAAAGGGGAACTTTTTTCTTCTCTTACGCCAATCCTTGGTTTTTCGCCGCGCAATATCATCTATTATAAGCAGGCTCTCACCCACCGTTCGTTGGCCGAGCGCGATAAAAACGGCCGCCTTTCCAACAATGAGCGATTGGAATTCCTGGGCGATGCCGTGATTGAAACTGTCTTCAGTGATATTCTCTTTCGCCGCTATTCCAATGCCAACGAGGGTTTCCTTAGTAATATGCGCTCGAAATTGGTGGAGCGCAAGACGCTGGGCCGTGTGGCGAAAGAGATTGGCCTAAACAAACTGGTGCGTGTGAAAATCCGTCCCGATCAGCCGCGCAGCCATAATTCCTATATTGATGGCAACACTTTTGAGGCTTTGGTGGGCGCAATTTATTTAGACAGGGGCTTCCGAGGCGCTTTTAGCTTTATCAATCGATTGATTGACCAGGGCTATTTTGATATTCAAAAGACGGCGCGCGTGGAAGAGAATTTCAAGAGCCTGATTTTGGAGTGGGGGCAGCGGCATAGGGTGAATGTGCAGTTTCAAACCGTCTGGCAGGACATCGTGCCCCACAATCGCAAACCTTTTTGTTGCGCTGTGGTGTTGGAGGGCCGCTTGGTGGCCACGGCTCAGGGGTATAGTAAGAAAGAATGTCATCAGAAAGCCGCTCACAACGCGCTCAAGGCTTTCCGCCGCAATCCTAATTTTGAGCGTTCCATACGTCAGATGGGTTTTGTCCATCGTGTGGTGGACGACCTCCTGCCTTACGTCCGCCGCGGCGCCAATTCAGATGCGCATTAGGGGCGCAAAAGGTGAATTGAGGCGCATAAGAGGCGCGCTATTTTGTTTAAACGTAATGATTTTACCGGTAGGGGCGTGTTCTGCGCGGCCAGATGTGTGGCATAATTGCAAGTAAGCGGACTTTTTCAGCAGCCTCGTATAAAAATCGCCCCAATCGGTTATGCCGAGCACGCTAAATAAATGGCTTTTCCCCTACAAATGTGCAATCTCCACCCCGTTTAGCAGGGCTATGTAGGTATCGAGGGCGGCGTGGATTTCTGAAAGGCGAATGTATTCGTTGGCAGTATGTGAGCGGGCGGATTGGCCCGGGCCGAGCTTCATCGAGGGCCACGGCATCAAGGCTTGGTCGCTCAATGTGGGCGACCCAAAGGGGCGCATGCCCATCTCAATGCAGCGTTTCACTATCGGGTGAGCCATGGGAATGGACGACGAGCCCAATCGCGTGGAACGAGCGTGGACATCGGCGTCGAGGTGGGCGATGAGGTAGTCTAAAATCTCCTGATTGGTGTAAAGGTCGGTGGTGCGGATGTCAAGCGTGTAGGTACACGTGTCGGGAATGATATTATGCAGCGTACCGCCGTTGATAATTGTGGCGGTGAGCTTCATTTCGCCGAGGGTAGGCGATATTTTTGGGAATTTCAGAGTTCTTATCCACTCTATCTGATCGATAGCCTTGTAGATAGCGTTGATACCCTCCTCTCTGGCGGCGTGTCCGGCCATTCCGTGGGCGGTAACGTCCACCACCATGAGCCCTTTCTCGGCTATGGCGGGCTGCATCCCCGTGGGCTCGCCCACGATGGCCACATCTATGTGGGGCAAACTGTCTCTTAACAGTGTGAACCCCTCTTTTCCAGACACTTCCTCCTCTGCCGAGGCCGCATATACCAAATTGTAACTGCGCTTCTCGCCACTAAGGATGCGGAATACCTGCAGGAGTGTTACCAGTCCTCCACCGCAGTCGTTGCTGCCCAGTCCGTAGAGATAATCGCCCTTCAGGGTGGGGGAGAAAGGGTCTAAAGTCCACCCCTCGGCGGGGCGCACGGTGTCGATATGCGCATTTAATAATAGGGTAGGGCGCTTGTCGTCATAATCTGGGGCGATGAGCATCAGGTTGTTCTTCACCCGCGTGGGATTGAGCCCGCGCTCCACCATCCATTGCTGCATATAATCCGCGGCGGCCTTCTCTTGGCGGCTCACACTGGGGATTTTTATTAGATTTTTCAGCAGTTCTATCGCTTCTGCGGCGTAGTTATCGTATTCTTTCATAACAAGTTATTTTCTTTTGCACCCGTAGCGCTGATTGCATTCGGGGCACAGCCCCGTAAACACCATGTTGGCATCGTGAACGTGGAATCCTTCCGGCAAACTCACCTCCGGCAACGGAATATCCGGCAGGCAATAAGTGTGGCCGCACCGCTCGCAATGGAAATGGATGTGCTCGTCCTCGAAAGTGTGGTGTATGTCCATTCCGCAGTGCGAATCTTTCGGCCACAGTGCGTATTTGCTCTGGCCGGTGCCGTCGTCCACTCGGTGCACCACGTGATGACCCAGAAAAACGCTCAATGCCCTAAAGATACTCGACTTGTCCACGCTGCCCAACCGCATTTCCAAATCGCTAAGCGACAGGGCTATATCGCCTTTCGCCAACTCGCGAGCCACCAATACCCTTACTGCGGTGGGCTTCACGTCTTTATTCGTGAGCAACTGCTCTATCTCTTTGTTATCCATCGTCTTATTGTTGTAGCTGTGTCTCGAAAGAATCGAACTGGTAGGGGCCGGTTTTATTGTGGCTGCTGAAAAAGTACGTCGTTTTGTATTTGTTGATGTCTTGCAAGACAAGCCGTGTTTGTATTGGCCATGTAGTGGCGTGTTATCCGCCCGACAAGCGGAACGGTTGAAAATTATTGTCTTGTATGTTTGCCCTATCGGGCAATTGGGCGGATAACCGCCACCCCACTCCAAATAAATTTGTCGCGGAGACCCCGAACACGGCATTTCGTCCCCATGTCTGACCCGCCCCTGCCGGCTTAGTGCATCTGTAGTTCACGTCTCCCGCTATTTCTCACAGTGATAGCGTATTAGTCCGTCGATAGGGCGGCGGATTACCACGCCCATCTTCATGCCTTGGCTCTTGATGGCCGCCCTTAATATGTCCTCGTAGGTCTGCGCCACCGACCCCGTGAAATTCAGGGGCAAATCCTTCCGTCCATACTGCATTATGTTGCGCCTAACAAACGCGTCAAACGCTTCGGCCACAATCTCGCGCAGTTCGCCCTCCTCTTTGTGCCGCTTCACAAACGGCATGAGCGAGGCCAACCACTTGTTGGCCAATGGCTTGCGGTAGACATGGTCGATTACGGTCTCCTGTGTCAGCCCAGTCTCCTCCTCAAAGAGGTGGGCTATGCGCTTGGACGTGAGTCCCTTCAGAATATTCGCCACCAGCATGCGCGCAATATACGCCCCGCTGCCCTCGTCGCCGAGGATATAGCCCAGCGGTGGGGTATTGCTCACAATCCGCTCACCGTCATACAGACACGAGTTGCTGCCGGTGCCGAGAATGCAGGCGATGCCCTCCTTGTGTTGGCATAGTGCGCGAGCCGCGCCCAGCATATCGCTCTCCACGCTCACGAGGCCGCCCCCCTTGTCGGTAATGCCTTTTTCCTCACTGTCATTATTGAGAGTGTGCCCCTCCGTGTTGTGCGCTTCGTACACCTTATTATATATAAGGTAGGAATTCTCGTCCGTGAGGCAGGAATTTAGTGCCTCGCGGATAGCCTGCTCCACTACCTTCCGCCTTTGCTGGCCCAGACATCCGGCGCCGTAGAAATAGACGGCCGCAATCTTCGTCTGCGCGGGCAATAGGGCGCGCATCTCCTCCACGCCCGCCACAATCTGCTCGTCTTTCATCTGCACGGGGTTGATGCCCTGCGTATGAAACAGTCTGATTTCACCGTTCCACCCTTGCGGCTCGCTGATAGACAGCTGTGCTTCGCCGTGGGGAAACACCAATGCCCAGTCGGTCTTCGTACTACCGCTGTCGGCAATCAGTATCCCACTGTGTGCGGAGCCCTTGGCCTCCTCTTTGTTTTCCATATTCATTTGTTTCGTGCAAAGTTAGCACTTCTTTTCCGTTTGCGCGATTAAAAATCTAAAACGCGTGCCCTTGCGTGCGCGAAAAGCCTCTTCGCGCCACTTCCAATCGTTTTGACTATCGTTAACAGTGCTGTAACAATAACTAAACAG
>CAZQVW010000132.1:0-7584 GCA_964596865.1 uncultured Bacteroidaceae bacterium | reverse complement strand
TTTTGCACGGGAGAAAATCAAATTCCCTCGGGGAAAAAGATAATTTCTACGGCGGAAAATAAAATTAGAACGAAGAAAAATGAATTGGGGATGAAGAAAACCGAATTGGGGATGAAGGAAAATGAGGGGCGGGCGAGAAAGAATGAGGGGTGGGCGAGAAAAAAAAATGATAGTGGAACAATGTGAAATAGAAGAAAATACCTGCAAAATGATGGCGGAACGAAAAATTTTATCTAACTTTGCCGCCGCTAACGCGGATTGCTTTTTGTGTGGCGCACAAACAAGAAAAGTGCGCGCACAATCACACCGCGCCAAGATAAAGTCCAACTTATTAATTCACAACAAACTTATTTAATGAACAATTACAGAGAAGTTCAGCCGCTACAGGATTTCAATTGGGATCAGTATGCCGATAACAAGGCCGTGGCTGGAAAAGAGAAGCAGGAAGTTGAGCAGGCCTATGACAAGACCCTCAACAAAGTCAGCGACCACGAAGTGGTGGAAGGCACTGTCATCGCAATCAACAAGAGAGAGGTGCTGGTGGACATCGGCTTCAAGAGCGACGGCGTGATTTCGGCCAACGAATTCCGCTACAACCCCGATTTGAAAGTAGGCGACAAGGTAGAGGTCTACATTGAGAAAGAAGAAGACAAGAAAGGCCAGCTCATCCTTTCCCACAAGAAAGCTCGCGTGAAGAAGGGCTGGGATCGTGTGAACGAGGCCATGGAGAACAAGGAGATAGTGAAGGGCTACATCAAGGCTCGCACCAAGGGCGGCATGATTGTAGACGTATTCGGTATCGAGGCCTTCTTGCCCGGTTCTCAGATTGATGTGAACCCCATCCGCGACTATGATATATATGTGGACAAGACGATGGAATTCCTCGTCATCAAGATCAATCCCGAATACCGCAATATCGTGGTGAGCCACAAGGCTTTGCAGAAGGCCGAGCTGGAGCAGAAGCGCAAGGAGATTATCTCCAAGCTGGAGAAAGGCCAGGTATTGGAAGGCACAGTGAAGAATGTGGCTTCGTTCGGCGTGTTTGTGGATTTGGGCGGCGTGGACGGACTCATCCATATCACCGACCTCTCATGGGGCCGTGTTTCCGACCCCCACGACATTGTGGAAGTGGGCCAGAAGATCAACGTGGTAATCCTGGATTTCGACCAGGAGAAGCAGCGCATCCAGCTGGGCCTGAAGCAGCTCACCCCGCATCCATGGGATGCCCTCGACCCCAACCTCAAGGCCGGCGATATTGTGAAGGGCAAGGTGGTTGTGGTGATGGACTACGGCGCATTCGTAGAAGTGGCCCCAGGTGTGGAAGGACTTATCCACGTAACCGAAATGAGCTGGAGCTCTCACCTGCGTTCTGCCCAGGATTTCCTGAAAGTGGGCGACGAAGTGGAGGCAGTCATCCTCTCGCTCGACCGCGAGGCCCGCAAGATGTCGCTTGGCATGAAGCAGCTTAAGCCGGATCCATGGGAGAATATCGAAGAGAAGTATCCTATCGGTTCCAAGCACATCGCTAAGGTTAGAAACTTCACCAACTTTGGCGTGTTTGTGGAGCTGGAAGACGGCGTGGAGGGCCTTGTGCACATTTCCGACCTCTCCTGGGAGAAGAAAATCAAGCATCCTTCAGAGATCACCCACATCGGCGATGACTTTGAGGTGGTAGTATTGGATATTGACAAGGAAAGCCGCCGCCTCTCGCTGGGCCACAAGCAGACCAAGGAGAACCCCTGGGATGTCTACGAGACCATCTTCACTCCGGGCTCCGTTCACGAAGGCACTATCGTGCAGGAGCAGGATAAGGGCGATGTAATCCAGCTGGAATACGGCGTGGAGGGCTTCGCTACGCCCAAGCACCTCATCAAGGAGGACGGCACCAAAGCACAGGTGGACGAGAAGCTCCCGTTCAAGGTGCTGGAATTCAACAAGCTCACCCATCGTATCTTCCTTTCCCACAGCCGCACCTTCGAGGACGAGAAGCGCACCGAGCATACCGCTAAGGCTCCGCGCAAGCAGACTCCCGAAACTCCGGTAATCCAGAATCAAGCCGCTTCCAACTCCCTGGCAGACAACGACGCCTTGGCAGAACTGAAAGCTAAGCTCGCCGAGCAGGGCAATAAGGAGTAAGCACATATTATAGAAAGGACTTCCTCTGAAAGAAAACGAAACCTTTGCGAAACAAAAAGGAGTAAATCCCTTACTCTGATGTAAGAAAAAAAGGTTTTCCCAATGATAAGGCGGGGCAACATACCTATAAACTGGTTGTTGCCCCGCTTTTCTTTGTTTTTAATCAGGATTTTGCACCTTTGCAAGGCAGGAACAATATTTCATCGCATTACAAGCACAAGCAACAGCAAGATGCCGAATTTACCGCCTAATAAGGCATAATCGCCTTGCGCTTTATTGCTGTTCCGATTGTTTGAATTACCTTTGCAGGACGAACTGCAGTAGAAATGGAGAAGTTTGAAATAAAGATATTAGGGTGCGGAAGCGCCAAACCCACGCTGAAGCACAACCCCTCGGCGCAGGTGGTAAACCTAAGGGATAAGCTATCGCTCATTGATTGCGGCGAAGGCACGCAATTACAGATGCAACGTTTCGGCGTGAAGATGATGGCCATAAGGAATGTGTTTCTATCCCATCTTCACGGCGACCATTGCCTCGGGCTGGTGGGATTAATCAGTTCGTTCGGCTTGTTTGGGCGCACAAAAGACGTCCATGTCTACGCCCACGGCGCATTGGAACATCTTTTGCAGGAGCAACTGTCGCTTTTCTGCCATAATCTGGATTTTAACGTGGTGTTCCACGCTGTGGACACGGAGGCTCACACCCTTATCTACGAAGACCGTTCAATGGAGGTGTGGACGCTGCCCCTTAAACACACGATGCCCTGTTGCGGCTACTTGTTTAAGGAGAAACAAGGGCCGCGACATATCCTGCGCGACATGACAGATGCCTATAACATACCGCCCACGATGCTGGGGCTCATCCGCAATGGGCAGGATTGGACTATGCCCGACGGGCGCGTCATCCCAAACGAGAGGCTCACCACACCGCCAACGCCCACCCGCACCTACGCTTATTGTTCCGACACTATGTATAATCCCGCCCTCATCCCTTGGATTAAAGACGTGGATTTGCTCTATCACGAAGCCACCTATCCCGATGAATGGGAGGCAAAAGCAAAGGCTCGCGGCCATTCCACCGCATCGCAGGCCGCCACCATCGCCCAAAAAGCCTGTGCTAAGAAACTGATGATTGGGCATTATTCCTCCGCGGTGAAAGACGAGAGCATTCTCGTGGACGAAGCCCGCCGCATATTCCCCAATACCGTGGCAGCACAGGAAGGATTGGTAATAAAAGTGTAAACAAAACGCGATAAGCCCGCCATCCAAGCATTTATTTTCGCCTAAAAGTAATGAAGGCTGCAAAAGAAAAACATTTGCGTACGCGCGATGTATTGATTGAACCGGTAGGGGGCGGATTTTATACCCGCCCGCGAAACAACATAACAACGTTTTGCAAATCACATGGGTATGAGCATTTTCCATTTGCGGGCGGGTATAAACCCCTTGCGGGCAGGTATAAAACCCCTTGCGGGCGGATATAAAACCCGCCCCTACAGATTCTGTTCTGCACGCTAAACAAACGGCATTATTACAAAACGGAGAACATTTTCAACTGCTTAAAAACAGCGCGACACCTACCCTATTCGGCAAAAAGCCCTATTCACTAAAACAATTGTCAGCAAAAAGTAGCGCTACCACAATTTAATTTAAGAAAATCCCTATCCCATTCAGAAATTCATGCGCCCGCTCTATCGCAATATCTTTTTCTTCCTCGGTTTGGCCGCAGTGGTGGTGATGCTACTGACATTCGACATGGATTATACCGAGGTATGGCACCACATACGCAGAGCAGGCTATTGGTTTGTGGCCGTGGTGGGCATTTGGGTGGTAATATATCTGTTTAACACGTTAAGCTGGTACACAATCATCCGCAACGGTGGGCCCAAACCGCCAATATCATTTTTACGACTGTATAAACTGACCGTCTCCGGCTTTGCGCTCAACTATGCCACGCCCTGCGGCTTGATGGGCGGCGAGCCATACCGGATTATGGAGCTTACCCCTGCGCTGGGCGTGAGCCGCGCCACAAGTAGTGTGATTCTATATGTGATGATGCACATCTTTTCGCACGTGTGCTTCTGGTTTGGCGCGGTGGTGCTGTATGTGGCGATGTACACGCCGGATGTATGGATGTGGATGATGCTGGGGGCGGTGGCTGTGTTCTGCTTACTGGCGATTTATTTCTTTATGCGCGGTTATCGCTACGGATTGGTAATCAAAACTTTGAGGTGGCTGAGCCATTTGCTCGCCGTAGGCAAATACGCGCGCCACTTATTGGAGAGCAAATACGACCGGCTCCAGCAAATCGACCAGCAAATTGCCTCGCTCCACTCTCAGCACCGCGCCACCTTCTACAAGGCGTTTGTTTTTGAGTTCTGCGCCCGAGTGCTCACGGCGGCGGAGATATTTTTCATCCTTCATATTCTCACAAACGACGTGAATTTCCTTAATTGTATCCTGATAATGGCGTTTACCTCGCTTTTCGGCAATTTGTTTTTCTTTTCGCCGATGCAGTTGGGCGCGAGGGAGGGCGGTTTTGCCCTGTCGGTGAGCGCCCTGCAAATGAGCGCGGCCTTTGGTGTCTACACCAGTTTGATAACGCGCGTAAGGGAATTGATTTGGATTGTCATCGGCCTACTTTTGATGCGCATTTACAACCGCACTACCGGCAAAAAAGCCGCGGAAACACTGTCTAAAGTAAAAAATGACAATATATAACTGTGAAATCGCAAAAAAATTGTGTGATTTCTTGGTTTTTTGATGAATGTTGCCTATCTTTGCATTTAGAAAACAGAGAAAAGATAGAATGAAGCGCATTTACAGCATAATATTAGTGGGCTGCGTGGCCATGACGTTGGGCATGACTTCGACCATGGCCTCGGCGGTAGAAACGCCGATGGAGAGCATTGCTGTGGCTGCTCCCGAGACGCCGGATATTAGCATCTCAGTGTCGGGCACAAGCGTGAGAGTAACAGGAGCCAACAAGATGACGCTGACTATCTACAACCTCACCGGCAGGAAGGCCGCCAGTTTCCAGATAGAATCCGATGACCAGACCATTAGCACTGGCCTAAACAAAGGAGTCTACCTCCTGAAGGTGGGCAAGGTGGTGAGAAAGGTGTCTCTGTCTTAGATAACCGGAAGTTTTTCCACAACAAAAGAATCCTTTTCCATAATAATAAAGAGCAATTAGGTGCCATAAGAGATTACGGTCCTGATTGCTCTTATTTTTTTGGCAAACGCAGGCTTTCAGAATCGCTAAAAAGTAATCATCCGCCGTTGTCGCGCAAACATAGATCATTGTCGCGCTATCCCAAACAGCATTTGCGCAAACATAGACAGCATTCGCGCCAACGCAAACAGCATTTACTCTAACCAAAGCAGTTTTTGCGCCACCCGTAATCGCCATCTCGTAATCCCCCATCCCAATGCCACACCCTGTCAGCGAAAAAGAACTGATTCAAATGCTGCGCGACCCCATCAGTCGCCGCACTGCGTTTGAGCAGGTGGTGGAAAGATACGGGCAAAAGCTCTATTGGCAAATTCGCCACATGGTGGTATTCCACGACGACGCCAACGACATTCTCCAAAACACATTTCTAAAGGCTTGGACCAACCTTGACACTTTTCGCGGCGAGGCGCGCTTGTCCACTTGGCTCTATCGCATTGCGGCCAACGAGAGTATCACCTTTCTCCAGCAGCAGAAAGACACTGTGGCCCTTGATGATTCCGAGATGAATCTGGCCAACACCCTTGAAAGCGACCCTTATTTCGATGGCGATGAGACACAGCGCCAATTGCAAGCCGCCATCCAATCATTGCCCGCCAAGCAAAGACAAGTATTCAACCTAAAGTATTTCGATGAAATGAAATATGAGCAGATGGCCGAGGTGCTCGAGACATCTGTAGGCGCGTTGAAAGCCTCCTATCATATTGCAGTGAAAAAGATTGAGGAGTTTTTTCACAATCTCGATTAAACCTTTTTCCTCTACGCTCGTCTAACAAATAACAAACAAGAAATGAAAGCACCTAATCTAAATATCAGCGACAAGAAGCAGGAACCGTTTAAGGTGCCCGCGGGCTATTTCGATAGTCTCACGAAAAACGTGATGGAGCGAGTGGAGCATTCCGCCGCCCCCGCCCGGGAGCCCTCAAAGGAGCCTGTCCGGAAGAAGCGCGTGCCTTTCTATAAGACGGAGCTCTATGCAAAGTTGAAGCCATATATATATATGGCAGCCATGTTCGGCGGACTGTATTTCGGAATGTGGGTATATAAATACCAGCAGCGCCTTACGTCTGAAAGACAGCAGGCTGTGGCCCTTACCGAAGCCGCCCAGCAAGATTTGGCTCCCATTGCGAACGATGAAGTATATGATTACATCAACGATGCCTGCGACTTTATGATGGCCGACAGCCACGACATCATCGCTTGCGTAACCGGCGATGACCGTTAGCCCCCACGCCGCCCAACCGCCTAAACACAAAATCCAAATACTAATGTCTATGTCCGGACAATTATATAGACAATTCACTCAACAATCCACATTAAAAACTCAAGACTATGCTACGGAACTTTAGAAATACGATTATGCGGGTTTTGGCATTTGTTATGTGCGTGTATATAGCCCCGCGCAGTTTTGCAACCGGTATTGAGCCCGATTATAACACCGCTGTGGCGCAGAATGATTGCCAGCCGCAATGCCAGCCCCCCAAGGATAGGCGTTTCTCCCCCGAAAAATACATAAAGAGGTGCGATGCGTTTATGACCGCCGAGGCCAAACTAACTCCCGCCGAGGCCAAGAAATTCTTTCCTCTCTACCACGAGATGAAAGACAAGCAGCGCCGTTGCGAATTTGAGAAAGGCAAACTGGAGCGCAATGTGATGAAGCAGATGCCCGATGACAAGCAGTGCCAGCACATTCTCAACACCATCAACTCCCTCAACAAACAGATAGAGAGCATCGAGGAGAGCTATCAGAAAAAGCTCCTGAAAGTGGTGTCTCCCTCTAAATTGCTTAGCGCCAAGATTGCCGAAAAGAAATTTGAGCGCCGAATGCTGCGCAACATGGCGCGCGGCCCTCGCAAAGACAATCCGCGCGAGAAGAAAGACAAATAAAGCATCTATAACAATATCCCAAGCAAATATATCTACAAGCAGAAAAGGTTTGTACACATATTGGTTAATTGGTTAAGTATTTTCCCGAGCCGCTGTGAAGCGCCTCGGGATTTTTTTGTGCCGTAGCGAAATGGTTTCGCGAAGAAAGGGGAGATTCTCACAGAGCAGAGAACTGTTTTCAGTGAAATAGCGAGATGATTTCGCGAAGAAGGGGAAGAAATTATTGTTGCAGCGAAAAATATTCGTGGGAATGGCAACACAATGGGGTAAAAGGAAAAAACAATGCGCGAAAAGGGAGTTTTAATGCGCGAAAAGGAGTTTTTAATGCGC
>CAZQVW010000131.1:0-7697 GCA_964596865.1 uncultured Bacteroidaceae bacterium | reverse complement strand
AAGGAGAAGCCCCAATTGGAACTTCTCCTTATTTTGCGGAAAGTGAGGGATTCAAACCCCCGATACCCACAAGGAGTATACCGGATTTCGAGTCCGGCGCATTCGATCACTCTGCCAACTTTCCTTTTCTCAATTTGCGTGTGCAAAGATAGCGATTTTCAGTAGAATATCGATTAATATTTGCGATTATTTTGCTTATGCGGCACACAAAAGAGCAGAACACAAAGACAAAGCATGTTAAAATGCGGCAATTGAAAAAGAGAGCGCCCCGAAAAACGGGAGCGCCCTCTTATATAATCCAAGCATCTTGTATCCACAAGGGAACACATCGTTTACTAATCAGAATGCCCGTTTAGAATACGCGAACGTCATTAAGGATTGTCAGCAACAGTAAGTTTTAAGCCTGCGCAGCATTGAGCACCACCTCACCAAGTGTGGGGTGGGCGTGGATAGCATTGGCAATATCACTCAATAATGCAGGCTTACCCGCATTTCGCGAGAAATCCATCAGCGTAGCCAATTCCTGAATGAGGTCGGCAGCGTGAGGACCAAGGATATGACACCCAAGAATCTTTCCATCAGCATCGGTGAGGATTTTCACCAGTCCGTCTGCCTCGTCCATCGCCAAAGCCTTACCGTTGGCGCGGAAGAAAGCCTTGTGAGCTTTGGGGGAGATGCCCTGTGCCTTGCATTGCTCGGCAGTGAGTCCCACCATAGCGGCTTCTGGATTGGTGAAAACGGCGGCGGGCACGATATCGAGGTTGATTGTCGCGGGCTTTTCCATAATAAGTTGTAGCACTCTCTCGCCCTGGAAACTGGCGGCGTGAGCCAACTGGCATTTGCCGTTCACATCGCCGATTGCCCAAACGCCCGGGAGGTTGGTACGCAGGTCATCATCTGTAATGATACCGCGACGATCGGTTTGAATGCCGATGTCAGCAAGGTTGAGCGAGGCAAGATTGGCGGCGCGCCCTACAGCCATGAGTACAATATCTGCAACCACGCTTTGCTGCTGATCTTTCATTGTATAACCCACGCTGTAATAGTCGCCCTTGTCTTCAATCTTATTAACCGCGGCATTATTAATAATGTTAATGCCCTTTCGACTAAGCGACTGCTTGAGGCGTTTGGCGATGTCGGCATCAAAATTAGGCAATATCTCTTTGCAAAACTCCAATACCGTTACCTCGGAACCAAATGCGTGGAAGATAGAAGCGAACTCCATGCCAATCACACCACCACCAATGATTGTGAGGCGCTTAGGCACATAGTCAAGGTCGAGCATCTCGGTGGAAGTGAGCACGCGGGGAAGGTCCCTGCCCTCTATGGGGAGGAACTTGGTAACGCTGCCGGTGGCGATGATGATATTCGGGGCAGTGTACTCCGTTTCAGCGGGATTACCATCGTTATCTGCAGCATCGGCCACTTCCACGGTGTGAGCGTCCTTAAACTGGGCAGTGCCCTTCACGCAGATAACGCCACTGGCCTTAAACAACCCTTCAATACCACTCACAAGAGTGCTGACCACCTCGTTCTTGCGCTGCTGCACTTTCTGCATATCCAGCCCATCGAACTTTAATCCCATAATGCCCATCCTTTCGGCGTCATTTAGAGATTCTATCATTTCTGCATTTTTGCAGAGACACTTGGTGGGAATACACCCTACGTTAAGGCACGTTCCACCGACACGTCCTTTCTCTATGATTACGGTCTTCAGACCACTCTTGGCGGCATGAATAGCGGTTTCATAACCGCCTGGGCCTGCACCGATGATTATCAAATCTGTTTTCAGCATTTTGGAATAGTACTACTCAAACAAAAACAACTAATAATCTTTGTATGTGAGTTTTGGCTCCTTCACAGCTTTCACATCATCCATACGGGAGACGGGCGTAAGGTGGGGAGCGGTCTTCACCTCATCGGGATTGGTCTTGGCCTCATCCGCAATCTTGCGCATGACATCAATAAAACTGTCGAGCGTTTCCTTGCTCTCCGTCTCGGTGGGCTCTATCATCAGGGCCTCGTGGAATAAGAGCGGGAAATAGATTGTAGGAGCGTGGAAACCGTAATCCAACAAACGCTTGGCCACATCCAGAGTGGTAACGCCGGTGCTCTTGTCTTTCAGTCCGTTGAAAACAAACTCGTGCTTGGTAAGCCCCGTTATCGGCAGCTCAAATACATCTTTGAGCTTCTCCTTGATGTAGGTGGCGTTTAGAGTAGCCATTCGGCCGAGGGTCATAAAGCCCGCCTTGCCCATACTCAACAGATAGGTGTAGGCTCTCAACACCACAGCGTAATTGCCGAAGAATCCACTGATTGAGCCCAGCGAGTCTTTGTCAAAATGTATGTAGAAGGTGCCGTCATCAGCTTTCAACACCTGTGGATTGGGCAGATAGTTCTCAAGTCCTTTTCTCACACCCACGGGGCCGGAGCCAGGGCCACCGCCACCATGTGGCGTAGAGAAAGTCTTATGCAGATTGATGTGCATCACATCGAACCCCATATCGCCCGGGCGACATACGCCCAGCAGAGGATTAAGATTTGCACCATCGTAATACATCAGACCGCCGCAATCATGCACCAGACGCGCGATTTCGGGTATTTCCTTCTCGAAGATGCCCAAAGTATTAGGGTTGGTCATCATCATACCGGCCACATCTGGGCCGAGCAAGGGCTTAAGATCCTCCACATCCACGGTGCCATTAGGCGTGGACTTCACTTCCACCACCTCCAGTCCACAAACAGCAGCCGAGGCGGGGTTAGTGCCGTGAGCGGAGTCGGGAATAATCACCTTTGTGCGGGCAGTGTCGCCACGATGGAGGTGATAATTGCGGATAATCATCAATCCGGTGAGCTCGCCGTGGGCACCGGCAAAAGGATTGAGGGTGAAGCGGCTCATTCCGCCCAGTTCCGACAGGATCTTCTGGGTATTATAATACACCTCCAAGGCGCCTTGCACCGTTTTGGCGGGAGATAGCGGATGCAGGCCGCGGAAAGCGGGATGGGAAGCGCTCTCTTCATTTATTTTGGGGTTGTATTTCATAGTGCAGGAGCCCAAGGGATAGAAACCGGTGTCCACGCCAAAATTATTGTTGCTCATATTGGTGTAGTGGCGCACAACAGTTTGCTCATCGGCCTCCGGCAGGATAGTAGGAGTTTGGCGGGCAATACTTTCGGGTATCTTATAGGCTTCAAACTCGTTTTTCTTCAGCGAATAGCCCTTGCGACCCGGCTTAGAAAGCTCAAAAATCAGAGTTCCGTAATATTTGTTGTTCATAAGGCTAAGCTTCTTTGATTAATGAAACGAGTTGATCAATCTCTGCCTTTGTGCGCTGCTCGGTAACAGCGAACATGAGGGCGTTTTCCAAGCCGGCAGGCGCAGTGTTGTCGGCAGACGTAGGCTTCACACCGCCAAGGATGCCGTTATCAAGCAGTTTTTGCTGAATGGTATCCACATCTTTGTTGAACACCACCACAAATTCATTGAAGAACGGGGCATCGGGGAATGCCGGACGGCAAAGACCTGTGTTTATCAGACTGTCATAAAGATAATGTGCGCCGCCGTAGCTTTGCTCGTTTACCTCTTTCAGTCCTTCGGGCCCCATAAGAGCCATATAGATGGTTACCATCAGCGTCATCACGCCTTGATTGGAGCAGATGTTGCTGGTGGCTTTTTGGCGGCGGATATGTTGCTCGCGCGCCTGCATAGTAAGAACGAATGTGCGGTGGCCATCGTGGTCGGTGGTGCCGCCAACGATACGTCCGGGCATTTTGCGTACAAGCGCCTCCTTTGTGCACATATATCCCAAGTAAGGGCCGCCAAAACTGAGCGGTAGTCCCAGACTTTGGGCGTCGCCAACAGCGATGTCTGCGCCCCATTCGCCGGGAGTGCGCAGAGCAGCAAGAGTGGAGGCGGGAGCATTGATTATCAACAAGGCTTTCTGGGCGTGGCAGGTGTCGGCCAAACCACTTAAATCCTCCACAATGCCATAATAATTGGGCTGACCCACAATTACTCCGGCCACATCGCCCTTACTTACCTCGGTGGTAATAAACTCTTTGTCGGTCTGCCCATTTATAGCGGGGATAAGAGTAATGTCCACGCCGTGGTATTTGGCATAAGTCTCCACCACGCGGATTACGGCGGGATTGAGCGTGGAACTAAGCAGTACGCGATTTTTCTTGCGGGCGCTATGGATAGCCATCATCATGGCTTCGGCAGTAGCCGTGGCGCCGTCATACATACTGGCGTTGCTGATGTCGAGACCGGTGAGGTCTGCCATCAGTGTCTGGTACTCAAAGATATATTGCAGTGTGCCCTGGGAGATTTCAGCCTGATAGGGGGTGTAACTGGTGAGGAACTCGCTGCGCTGGGTGATATAGGGAATGACAGCGGGCGTATAGTGGTCGTAAGCACCGGCGCCTGCAAAGCAGATGAGCTGCTGATTTTTCTTCCCCAGGTCGTTGAGATGGCGGCGAATCTCTTCTTCGCTGAGCGAATCGGGGATATTATAATCGCCCTTGAGAGCCAACTCCTTAGGCACGTCGGCGTAGAGATCGTCTGCTGACTTCACGCCGATAGCTTCCAACATCTGGGAGATGTCTTCCGGAGTTTGGGGTAGATATTTGCTTGCCATATTAGGAAAATGTGTTATTTGCAGATTTTCTCGTAGTCGGCAGCCGACAAGAGGTCGTCCAATTCCGATTTGTCGGAGAGTTTAACCTTGATAATCCAGTTTTTGAAAGCGTCCTGGTTGATTAGTTCGGGCTGGTCGGCGAGGGCTTCATTTACTTCCACCACCTCACCACTGACAGGCGACATCAAATCGCTGGCAGCCTTCACACTTTCCACAGCGCCAAACTCCTCGCCCTTACTTACCTCATCGCCTTCGGAGGGAGCGTCCACATAGACCACATTGCCCAACTGCTCCTGGGCGTAATCAGTGATTCCTACGTATCCGAAGTCGCCTTCAACCTTTACATACTCGTGGCTCTCTGAATAATAGAGGCCTTCAATTACTTTTGCCATAGCGTTTTAGATATTTTTATTGATATTATTATTAATGTTGTAGATATTATCAAGACAGACCTAAGCTTTGTGATAGTTCTTATCGTAGAAGCGCTTTTTCACCACGGTGGCGGGATGTAGCTTGCGGTGGATTTTCACAGCCACGGGCGTGCCCAGTTTCATATAGGCGGCATCAATGAGAGCAAAGCACACTGAGAGGTCGGTCATAATGGTGCGATAACCGGTGGTAACCTCGCCAATCACCGTTTCGCCGTCGGGAGTGAGCACTTCATAGCCATGGCGTGGGATGGCCTTGTCATCGGCATTGAGAGCGAGGCCCACCAATTTCTTTTTCACGCCGTTGGCTTTCTGATCCACCAGCACATCTTTTCCGATAAACTCGGGCTTATCTAATTTAGCGAACATGCCCAAACCGGCCATGATGGGCGTGATGTCTGCGCTCAGCTCATCGCCATAAAGCGGCAGACCCACCTCAAAACGGAGCGTGTCGCGGCAACCAAGGCCGCAGGGAGTAACACCATCAGCGATAAGTTTATCCCAAGCCCCGCGGATGTAATCATGAGAACCGTAGACCTCGAAGCCGTCCTCGCCGGTGTAACCAGTACGGCTCACGATAATTGTTTCGCCCTGCGTCTCGATGGTCTTGAATGTATAGAAAAGGAGGTCGCTCACCTCCAGACCCAGAACTTTAGTCATTTTCTCTTCAGCCTCGGGGCCCTGCACAGCTATCTGCCCCCAACGGTCGCTTTGATTATCCACCTTCACATCAAAGTCTTTGGCCTGCTCTTCAATCCACGCCACATCCTTATCTATATTGGCAGCGTTGATGACGAAAAAAAAGCGACCATCGCCCATACAATAGACCAAAAGGTCGTCTACGCAACCGCCGTTGGGGTAAAGCATCATTCCGTAGAAGATCTTGCCCGCAGGAGCGCCAGCAATATTGTTTGTGAAGATATGTTGCACGAATTTCTCGGCCTCCGGACCGGTGATTTCCACTTCGCCCATGTGAGAAACATCAAAGATACCCACCTTGTGCCTAACAGCAAGGTGCTCGTCTTTGATGTTTGTGTACTGGATAGGCATATCAAAGCCTCCAAACGGACTAATCAGGGCTCCCAGAGCCACATGCTTGTCGTAGAGACAAGTTCTTTTGTTTTCTGCCATAACGGTTATGATTTTGTATTGTTAGTTTTGGTTGAATCACAATTATTTATTGTCTACGCAACAATCAATTACAATATATTATACACAGAATTAGTCTATCAGGATTTTCAGTAGGCCCTCGCGCGTGAGCCCCATAACGGTGTGTTCGATTTCCATCCCACCGATTTTCTTTTCCAGCGCCTCGCGGGTGTATGGCGTGCCCTTGAGCGAAGAAATGAGGGCGTTGAGGTCGCCCGTGATGAAGAAATCTCCCATTATGTTAAGCCCCTGAATTTTCGAGCCCTTAATATCCAGCGCCACCTCAAACTCGCCCACGCCCTCAATCCTGACATGGCGGCGAGTGGTGTAGGCCGGATTATGGCCGTAGATATAGGCAGGGTCGTGATACTCCTTTTGAATTTCGCAAATCTGAGCGACATCGTCCATAGTGAGCGTGTACTCATCATTGCAGAGATAATTCTTGGTATACTCCTTAAACTGCTTGACATTCATGCGGTCGCCGATGTAATCCTTGAGGAGACAAATATGCTGGCGCACGCTTTCCACACCCTTGCTCACCAGTTTTTGGTCGCTGGGCGTGATAGAGCCCACCATATTCTGCATATCGGTGTCATAGAGCATAGTGCCGTGGACAATATTGCGGCCCGGGATATGATAGAACGCATAACCGCTCACCTTGCGCCCATCAATCAGAATATCGTTGCGCGTAGAAGCACTGGCGTCCACTCCCAACGAGCGAAGCATGCTCACCGTCTTTTGCAGGTAGTGATCAAAAGTAAGAGTGATGTCCCAACCGGTATTAATATAGCTGAACATCACATTATTCATGTCGGCGTACACACACCCTCCCCCACTCTTTCTACGAATGGTGTCGATATTATGGGCGCGGCAGTAATCAAGGTTCACTTCATTCTCAATCAACTGATTGCGGCCGAAGATAACGGTGGGCTCCACCTGCCACATAAAAAAGCATTCCTCAAGTTGTCTCAGTTCTCTGGCCACAAATTCCTCCATGGCCAAATAGAACGAAAGTCGATGCACGCGCCCGCGCTCTTGTGCGGGCAGGGCGATGTGCGTAATCTTTTCTTCGTTTTCCATCGTTAGGGATAATTCTTCTTCAATAGGTTTCTACGCGTTGCCCGCAAAATTACGATAAACTTTTCTAATCCCCATATTATTTAATCCCAAAACTTGTTGTTTTCGATGGCATTTGCAATCCCACTCGTAACTTAAGCCGCATTCCCGTCTATGTGAGGCAGATAAACTCGCCCACTTCTCACAAGCAAATGCCCATCTCTGGCAAAGAAAACGCGATCTAATGCGCACATCCAATCCTTTTGACTATCGTTAACAGTGCTGTAACAATAACTAAACAGTACTGTAACATTATCTAAACAGTACTGTTTAGTTATTGTTACAGCACTGTGAACGCAAACTATCACGGGATTTTTCGGAATTAAGAGGCTCTTTTTGACATTTACGAGGGGATTTTTGGCAATTA
>CAZQVW010000130.1:0-7734 GCA_964596865.1 uncultured Bacteroidaceae bacterium | reverse complement strand
GGGCGTAGCACCGAGGTGGTATTGCCGGCTCATCTTGTTGAGGTGCCAAATCTGCGCAATGCCGGCCAGCACCAGAAAAGCGCCGAGCAGATACAGCAAAATCTTGCGAAACTCGTCAGGATAAAGCAGAAGGATGGCGCCGGACAAGATACTACCGATGCCGATGATAGGAAATATAGCGCGTGAGGTGGTCTCTTTCGCCGCAGGAGTCTCACTGCTCGCTTCGGCGGCGGGCGTCTGTGTTTTCATATCCTTTTTTCGCGACATCCATGTAATCACAGACACGAGTCCGGGCACTAAGAACAAGGCGCCGATGCCCATTACCAACCAGCGGTCGGCTTCCAGTGGGAAAACAATAAGGAGCGCCCCTATAAGTATTGTGGCTAATGCGCGAATAACGCCTATGCGACTGTATTTCATCTTTCTTTGTGTTTATTGTGTAGGTATTTATGCCCCTAAATTTAGTAATGTAGATGTTTGTTGCGGCAAAGATAGCAAACTTTTTGGATAATCGCGCGTGGTTTATATTATTTCCGCCCCGTAAATGGGAAAATGCGTGAGGGTACCCCAATTTCCTGCCCTATAGCACAAACAAAATGCGCGAGAAAGCTAACGCTTCACTCGGTGCGCAGCAACGTTCCCTTCGGTGCGCAGCAGCGTTCCCTTCGGTGCGTAGCAGCGTTCCCTTCGGTGCGTTAGCTTTAGGTGTGCAGAAAAATTCCTCAGAATGTGATGGCGTTCCCCCAAATCGGTCATTGTCAGTTTCTGTGTTGGCTTTACATATTTCTAATGGCCGCAATTAGAAATAAATGTAAGCAACGAATGCATAGCTATGTGCACACGTGACCGCAACCTGTGATTTTCTAATGGTCGATTTGGGGTAAATCGTTTCGTGAGTGGAAAATGCTGGTTTGTGGCAACAAAAAATACGGGGAAGCGCATGATTTAGGTGCGGCTTCTCCGTATGGAGGTGTTTTTGTTGTGGGGTTATATCCTGTTGTGTGGCTATATCCTAAAGAAGACGGCGGGCGGAATTAATTGCCGCGGTCGTAATCGGCGAGCTTGGCGCGTAGATATTGCTCCACGTCTGTCCATTTATAATAAGGATAGGATACCGGCGTGAGATTGGCGATAGTTTGTTCGCGCTCGTTGAGCAGAGCTTTCACCAAGACGGGCTGGTCAGGGCGCTTGGCGCGATAAAAGACCAATTGAATGTTAGAGGCCATCGGGAAGATTTTATAATTTCGCCATACGTGGTGTAGAGTGTCGAAATTGTCCTTGCTCACCTTGGCGGCGGCATCGCCTAATTCCATTAGGCAGGCCAACGGGAGCACACACACTTCGTGGCCAAACCTAAGCGTGGCCCCGTGAAATGTGCGCGAGGAGACAATGGTGTCGGCTGTGTTAAGGAAATTGGTGAGAAGGTTGTATTGGGAGAAAGGAGCCTGCGGATTTTCCACTGCTGCGCCGTAGGAGCAATACCAGGAGATATTATCAAATTTCCATAGGTTGAAAATCTCTTGTGGCGTGAAGATATTGAGCAGTTGGGGGAAGTTGTCGTGGCCTTGCAGGGAGCGCGCTACATTAAAGAGCTGGTTCATCAGCGAGCGGCGCGAGCCCAGAGAATCACGCACATAGGCGGAATCGGTAAAGAGGTAGCTCATTAGTCGTTCGGGCTGATATAGCTGGTAATACCACTTGCTTTCTTCCTTACTCAAGGCCTGCTGGATTTTTTGCATGCGCGGTGTGGCGTCTTGGTTGAGGTAGAATTGCAGAGTGTCGCTGGTGTCGTTGTGAATGCGCGCTTTTGGGTTGGCAGCGGCCAATTCTTCACATTCCGCAATCATGCTAAGGATGCAGCGGCGCACGATGGTGCTGCGTGCGTCTATCTGTGTGTTTTTGTCGCAGAAGATGGTGGGGAAATTCTGGGTCAAACGTTTGCCAATGCCGTGGTGCTGGCGCTCCCCCACGGTGGTGAGGTCGCCGCAACGTTTGATGGATGTATGCTGCACTTGCTCCAAGATGCGCAATACGGCCAAACCCTCGGCAGTGAGCTTGCCGTCGCGCTGTGCCTTGCGCATGGTGTTCACCGGGCGCGAGTATTCACCGCTACCGCATAGCCAACGCGACCCGTGGCGGGCATAATGGGAGAGATAGAAGGCTTCATACCCCTTTGGCGCGGGCGTGAGCTTGGCGGTGGGCGGGATATAAGCTACATAGTTGGAACCGGCCAGTAAGGGATTGGCACTAATTTCTTCCTCGGCCGTCTGCGCGGAAAGTTGGGCGGGGAAGAATAGTAGGGCAATGAGGCAGAACAAGACAGAAGTGGACAGTCTCTTGCCATAAGGGGCGAGGGTGTGGTGATGTGTGTGCATAATGTTTGGTGTAGTTGAGATTAATGGACTATTTTAGGATGCGCCACTCTTTGGGGTAGAGATTGTTGGCGCGCTGACCGATGTTATTGCAAAAGCCGAGGCCAAGACCTTCGTGCGTAAGGAGAACAAAGCCCTTTGGCGCACTTATTTTCAGCGGCATGTAGTGAAGATATTGGATTGCATCTTCCTTATTTAGTGCCATGGTGGGGAAAGCCTCTGTATTCAGTAGGCGTGATAGGGCCAGAGCCTGATGAGGCAGTTGTTTGCGACCTTTAACGGTGTGGAGAGGGACGCCGGCGCTCAAGGGGTAGAGAATGCGGCATAGGACCTCGATAAGCGGTGCGTAGAGTGCGGGAATAGCCCATGCTTCGTCGCCGCGCTCCATCACGAGGTGGCGCTCTGTAGGCAGTAACAAGGATTGCAAGTTCACTGGCAGGGGACGTAATCCACTTTTGCCTTTAATATGCGCGGGCGATGCGGCGGCTGTCTTTCTGATGAGGGCCAGGAAAAAGCCTTCGCCGCGTGTGAGGTGAGGCAAAAAGCGATAGACGGGGATGTCTGCGCTCTCAAGGAGTGAACCGCAGATGTTCCATTCGCTTTTGATGGGTATGGTGATGGCTTCGCCGCCTAATTGTTGACAGATGTACAAAATATTCTGCTCGTCCTCGAGGGTGTTGTATGTACACGTACTATAAATTAGGAAACCGCCTTCTTTCAGTGCCGGCCAAGCGGTTTTCAGAATTTCTTTCTGGCGCTTGGCGCATTCTTCCACCAATGTGGGCGACCATTGGCTCACGGCTTTTTCCTCTTTCCGGAACATTCCCTCGCCCGAGCAGGGCGCGTCCACCAGTATGATGTCGGCCAATCCCGACAGACGCCCAATATCTTGTGGGCGGTTGCAGGTTACAACGGCGCCTTCGTGTCCCCATTTCTGCATGTTCTGTTTCAGTACCTCCGCTCTGGGGCGCACGGGGTCATTGCATAGCAAAAGCCATTCTTTAGGCAACAAGGAGCGCACCAATGTGCTTTTTCCCCCAGGAGCGGCGCACAAATCAATCGCCAAACGGGGTGTGGAGTAATTGTCTAATCCGCTTTCGCTATCTTTAATTAGGGCTAAAGCGGTATTAATGGCCTGTTCCACAAACATTGACGATGCTTCCTGAACATAATACGCCCCTTGGTGGAAAAGAGGGTCGGCTGTAAAGGAAGGGCGTTGGGCTAAATACAAACCGTCTTGCGCCCACGCCACATTATGGCTCCCTTGAAAAAGCGAAGATGCGGCATAGGCGGGCCATTGAGCCGGTTGCTTAAAGGGATTAAACCGAATGCTCACCGGCGAAGGCTCGTTCAGCGCAGCTTCAAAGAGTGCGTAGTCGGCCTGCGGCAATAAGGTGCGCATCTGTTGGACAAAAAGGGGAGGAAGAGACATTTTAATAATTTGGGCAGGGCAAGGGCGATGCCGTTATGAGCGAGGGCGATGCTGTGCGGATTAATTTGTGTTGCCTTTTGGACAATTAATTTTGCAAAGATAGCAGAAATATTGCAGGAATACGCTCTCAATGTTGGGGAAATATTGGTTTTCTTTAACTATTACGCAATCCGGCGCTGATAATCTGCGAAAAATAATTACCTTTGCAAAATTAAAGTCTATCAAGGTATGAAACAATATCTTAATCTGCTCAATCGCATCCTCACCGAGGGCACGCCGAAATCAGACCGCACCGGCACCGGCACTCTCAGCGTCTTCGGCCACCAGATGCGCTTTAATTTGGCGGACGGATTCCCCTTGCTTACCACAAAGAAGCTACATCTTAAATCTATTATCTACGAGCTCTTGTGGTTTCTGCGCGGCGACACCAATGCCCATTGGCTGCAGGAGCATGGTGTACGTATTTGGAATGAATGGGCGGACGCTGACGGCAATCTTGGGCACATCTACGGATACCAGTGGCGCTCATGGCCCGATTATGACGGTGGTCATATCGACCAAATCGCTAACGCCATTCGCGACATCAAGGAAAATCCCGATTCCCGCCGCATAATCGTGTGTGCGTGGAATGTGGCTGACATCAAAAACATGAATCTCCCTCCCTGCCACATGTTTTTCCAATTCTATGTTGCCAACGGGAGATTGAGCCTGCAGATGTATCAGCGCAGTGGCGACACTTTTCTCGGTGTTCCTTTTAATATTGCCAGTTATGCCTTGCTTTTGCAAATGGTGGCGCAGGTTACGGGATTGGAGGCCGGCGATTTTGTTCACACCATCGGCGATGCCCACCTCTATAAGAACCATTTGGAGCAGGCGCGCCTGCAGCTCACGCGTACGCCCAGACCTTTGCCGAAGATGATCATCAATCCTGATGTGAAGAGTATCTTTGATTTTCAATACGAGGACTTCCAACTCGAGGGTTACGACCCCTGGCCGCATATAAAGGCCGAGGTGTCGGTGTAATAAGAAGGCGTTAAGTCCTTGCTTTGTGGCGTTGGCACCAATTTCGGTCTGCCACTTTTGGATTTTAATCTTTCCCCCTTGGTCACTAATCAATTATAAAATGATTTCGATTATCGTTTGTGTCGCCCAGAACGGCGCTATTGGCAATAAAGGCGGTTTGCTTTATCACCTTAGGGCAGACCTGCGCCGGTTTAAGGAGCTCACCACGGGCAACACCATAATAATGGGGCGCAAGACATTCCTTTCTCTCCCTAAAGGGGCTCTCCCCAATAGGCGCAACATCGTGCTCACGCGTTCTGATGCCCAATTCCCGGGTACAGAGACCTTTCATTCGCTGGAAGACGCTTTGGCGGCCTGCAAGGAGGGGGAACACGTGTATATAATCGGCGGCAGTTCGGTGTATCAAGAGGCTTTGCCTTTGGCCGACGAGCTATGCCTCACACTGGTGCACGCTACGCCGGCAGAGGCCGATACTTTCTTTCCTAAATATAATCCGCAAGAATGGCTTCAAACATTCCGCGAAGACCATCAGGCCGATGCCCAGAATGACGAGCCGTTTAGTTTTGTAGACCTGCGGCGTCGTTGAAGATTTTGCTCGCTCGTTTTCGAAATCCTTATGTCTTATACCGTTAGTACGTGGCTTTCGTTGCAAAAAATAATTGTTTGTTCCGCTTCATACTACCTACATTTCCGCATTTCACCAATCATAATTTGTTAAGATGGTATCTTCTTTTTCCTCTGCCCCCAAGCAATCGTTTTTGTTGAGCTACCACGGCAAGGTGGCCCTATTGATTTTGCTGACGGCGATAACGTTCTTTGCGTATACAGGGGCGTTGCCTACCGACATCATGGAAATGCGCAATATGGTTACCGCTCGCGAAATGGTGGACGACGGAAATTGGTTGGTGCCCACGATGAATGGCAATCTGAGGTTGGAAAAACCGCCTCTGCCTACGTGGATTGCCGCTTTAATCTGGAAAGTGTGCCCTGATTCATTGGCAGTAGAACGTTTGGCCCCCGCTTTAATGGGATGCTTAATGACTTTCTTCCTCTTCCTTTTGGCCCGCCAACTCTCGCGCCGCGAAAACTTCCCCTTTTATGCGTGCGCAGTTTTCCTTACGTGCTATAATGTGGTGCTGATGGGGCGCTCGGCCACGTGGGATATATATTGTCACGCTTTTATGATGGGAGCAATCTATTTTTTGTGGCGCGCATTGAGGGAAAGAGGTTCGCAATGGTGGCGTTTTGCGGGAGCAGGCGTATTTATGGGCCTATCATTCCTTAGCAAAGGCCCCGTGTCATTCTATGCCTTATTGTTGCCGGCATTGGTGGCGATGATTGTTGATGGCAACTTGTCTTTAAGGGGCAAGATGAGGCCGTTTCTTCTGATGATAGTGTTGATGGTGATAGTGGGCGGCTGGTGGTATGCTTATTTGCTGGTGGTTCATCCTGATGCTGCGGCGTCTGTGGCTCATAAGGAGAGCGGATCGTGGGTAAACCACAATGTGAGACCGTGGTATTACTATTGGCGCTTCTTTCTTGAGATGGGCGTGTGGGCCTTGTTGATGCTGGCTGCACTGTTTGCGGGCTGGTGGCGCAGACATATCGCGATAAAGCGAGAATTTGTCTTTTCTATTACATGGACGTTGGCCGCGCTGGTGTTGCTCTCTTTGATGCCGGAAAAGAAGATGCGTTATCTGTTGCCAATGATGCCTGCCTGCGCTATGGCTGTGGCCTGTGTTTTGATATTGGTGGAGGAAGAAAGAAAACGAAACAAGCTCATTCTTTGGGCATTCCGAATAACGTGTGTTTTGGTGGGCGTAGTGTGCGTGGCTCTTCTGCCAGTTTTGCTTTTGTTGCCTCATGGCGAGCGTTTTATAAGCGAATGGACAGTATGGGCAGGGCTAATTCTTTTGTGGCTACCGGCAATAATCATTTTCATAGGATTAAAACATACGCGTCCAAGTGGGTTGGTGATTGGTGTTGCAATGGTGTTTATGATTTCCGAATGTTGTCTGTTGCCTTCCATCGGAAGCGCTTTCGGTAATCCCGATGCCTACAGTATTCGTCATATTCGCAATGACAATCGCCTTCAGAATATTCCGCTTTATTACGATTCTAATTGCCCTAATGGGCTACGCATAGAATTGGTGTATGAGGCAGGGCGCAAAATCCGTCCTCTTAATCTGAAAGACTCGGCAGCCGTTATGCGTGCCACCCCTTGCGCTATCCTTACCCGTGAGCGTGGAGACAAACAGTTGTCTGCCTCCCTTTCGGATAGCCTAAAGATTACTCATATCGGATGGTATGACGACAACAAGCACCCCCGCACAGACAGACACTACAATCAGGCTTTTATAAACTGTATTACTCTTTTACAACGGAAATCCCTTAACAAATGAATGCTACATCTTCATACGAACTAACTATCATTGTCCCTGTTTTTAACGAGCAAGACAACCTTCAGCGCGTGGAACAGGCGATGGCCGACTTTCTGCCTAACGCAACGGTGAGGGCCTGTGTCTTGCTTGTCAATGATGGAAGCAAAGACAACTCTCTGGCACTTATCCGCGACATCTGCAGTCGCCAAAAGGATTTCTTTTATATTTCTTCTGCTGAGAATCACGGTCTTAGTACTGCCCTCAAAGCCGGTATTGATGTGACGGAGAGTCGCCTGATAGGATATATTGACGCTGATCTCCAGACCAATCCCGAAGACTTCAACCTGCTTTTGACTTTTGCCGACGACTACTCGTTGGTGGCCGGCATCAGGGCTAAACGAAAGGATTCCGGTTTCAAAAAATTGCAATCGCGTATCGCTAATGCCTTTCGCCGCTTTATGACTGGCGACACAGCCACTGACACCGGTTGCCCCCTTAAGGTTATGCATACTGATATAGCCAAGCG
>CAZQVW010000129.1:0-7865 GCA_964596865.1 uncultured Bacteroidaceae bacterium | reverse complement strand
ACTGTGAACGCAAACTATCGCGCACTTTTTCCGCGCAAGGGCGCGAAAAACAAAATTTAGCGCATTAAAAATAGGTATAATGACGCAATAAGACTCACAGAGGCACCAATAAATCAGAATAAATCGGTGAAAAATTAGAATATCGGAGGCAATTTGGCGTTAATAGTATATGCGTCATTCTATTTTGATATTGATTACAATACTGATGGCGGGCGGAATGCTCGCATCGTGCATCAGTGAAGAGGACTTCCCCACACCGGCCTCCGCGCGGCTGCGCTTCTCGGTGGACACACTGGACTTAGACACCGTATTAATCGGCACAGCCTCCGCCACCCGCACTTTCACTATCTACAACGACAGTAAGGACGGCGTCAGCATCACGTCTATCAGTTTTGAAGGCGCTGGCCGCAACCGCTTTCTGGCCAACGTGGACGGCACATTCATCAACGCTGGGCTCACGCAGAGCATCGACTGCAGAGGCAAGGACAGTTTGATTGCCTTTGTGCAGTTTAACGCGCAAGACACGCTCTCTGCTCCGGCCGAATTCAGCGAAGCCGAACTGGTGTTCACGCTCAAAAACGGGGCGCAGCAAAGCATTGCCGTGCAGGGCTTCTCATTAGACGCTGTGCCCGTGCGCGGTCTCACTATCAGCACAGATACTGCCCTCAGTGCCGCGCGACCGTATGTTATATACGATTCATTAGTGGTGAAGGAGGGCGCCACGCTCACTTTGCCCGCAGGCACCACGCTCCTTTTCCATAGCAACGCGGGCCTGCGCGTGGACGGCACGCTCATTGCCGAAGGAACATTGAGCAACCCCGTTACATTCCGCGGCGACCGCTTTGATGATATGTTTCAATACCAGGCCTACGACCGCATCGACAACCAATGGGAGGGTATTAGGCTCTCTTCCTCCAGTTATGGCAACCGCCTGAATTATTGCGACATCCATGCCTCTAATCTCGGCATCTATTGCGACAGTTCAGACGTCAGTCGCCGCAAGCTGACGCTGGAAAACTCCATCGTCCACAATACCCACGCCGATGCCCTGCGCTCTATACATTCGCAAATCTTCGTGGGCAACACCCAAATCAGTAATTCCGAGAACAACTGCGTCACCATCGTGGGCGGCGATGCTATGTTCGTCCACTGCACCGTGGCCTCGTTCAATCCTTTCACCTCCACGCGCGGCAACGCCCTCGTTTTCATGAATACGCTCAACGAGCAGCCGTGCCCGCTGGAGCGTATGGAGTTTCTCAATTCGATTATCACCGGTTATGCCTCTGACGAAGTGTTCGCCTACCGCAACGAAGACGAGGCCGTGGCGTTTAATTACTCGTTCCGCAACTGTTTGCTGAACACGCCCGAGATTACCGACGACGCCAACGTTATAAATAATGTATGGGAGCAGAGTTCGGATTCCACAGCCCGCGATAATAATTTCCGAATGCTCAACCGCCAAAATCTATTCTACGATTTCCGATTGGTGGAGGGCTCTAAAGCGCGCGGCATAGCCGATCTGGAAATCACAGAGCAGTATTATCCGCTCGATCGCCTCGGCATACGCCGCAACAACACGTGGTCCGGTCCCGATGCAGGGTGCTATCAATACACGGAGGAAGAAGAATAAGCACAGTTCACGATGCAGACGACTGTACAAAGAAATTAATTGTGAAATAAAACGCGCCTTCTCCGCGCTCGGCGCAAATTGCCGGACGCAAAAGGCAATAAAAACAAACAGCCCCGCGCCATTCCTATTGGGAAAGCGCGGGGCTGTTCTTATCATTACGAGAATGCTCTAATTACATCGGCAAAATAATCCAATCAAATCAATTTTATCAACCAATTAAAGCACTCTAATCCGGTCAATCAGACATTTAGTCGTTCTCGGGGCGGAGCTTGCGCACCTCCACACCGGTCTGCCACATCTCACTGTTGCGCAGGGCTTCCAGTTCCTTGTTGAGCTTCTCGCGGTAGTCGGGCTTGGAATTGGAATCAATGGAGATTTGTGCTTCAATACCCTCTTTCACACTGAGATAGAGCCATTCCATTACGGGCTTGATGGCATCGTGGAAACGAGGATACCAATCCAAAGCGCCGCGCTGGGCAGTGGTGGAACAGTTGGCGTACATCCAATCCATACCCTTGGCGCCCACCATAGGCAGAAGCGACTGGGTGAACTCCTCCACGGTCTCATTGAACGCCTCGGAAGGAGAATGACCGTGCTCACGGAGCACTTCATACTGGGCTTGGAACAGACCCTGAATAGCGCCCATCAATGCGCCGCGCTCACCGGTGAGGTCGGAAGTAGCCTCGCGCTGGAATGTGGTCTCAAACATATAACCGGCGCCGATGCCGATACCAAAAGCGAGGGTCTTTTCCTTGGCGTGGCCACTGGCGTCTTGATAAACGGCATAAGAGCAGTTGAGGCCGCGCCCCTCGAGGAACATCGTGCGCAGGCTGGTACCGCTACCCTTAGGAGCCACCATAATAACATCTACGTCCTTGGGAGGCACTACACCGGTGCGGTCATTCCAGTTGATAGCGAAACCGTGGGAGAAATAGAGGGTCTTGCCAGCGGTTACATACTGCTTAATCTGCGGCCACACTTGCATCTGGCCGGCATCGCTGAGCAACATACAGATGATGGTGCCCTTTTCGGCAGCCTCCTCAAGGGAGAACAGCGTCTTGCCGGGCACCCAACCGTCTTCCACGGCTTTATCATACGTCTTGCCCTTACGCTGGCCCACAATCACGTTGAAACCGTTGTCGCGGAGGTTGCAACTCTGACCCGGACCCTGCACACCATAACCCAAAACGGCGATGGTCTCATTTTTCAGTACCTCACGGGCTTTCTCAAGGGAGAATTCTTCTTTTGTGGCGACTTCTTCGATAACGCCACCGAAATTAATTTTTGCCATAACTTTAATGTTAAATATTTTATGTGTGATTATTTTAATGAAACGCGCAATCCGCTTTGCGAAATGGGCAATTGATTTTGTAAAATGGGCAATCCGCTTTGCGAAACGCGCAATTGATTTTGTAAAACGCACGAAAGATACGGGTAAATCCCGCAATCTCTCGCCCGCAACCTACTTATTGCCTTTTGCGCTGGTGCCGGCCAGTTTGCCCACATGGTCCAGATATTCGTCAAGGAACTCGCGCGGCGTCCGCGTTACGGCAATAGGGCCGGAGCGCACAAACTGGACAACGCAATCCAACTCTTTCAGTGCGCTATAGAGCGAATCAATGTCTTCCGGCATGCCGGTGAGCGAGACTACGCTGTAGGTAGTGTTCACTTCAGTGATATTTGCGGCATGTTGGCGGATAGCACGACTGATAGCGCTGTCCTTGAGTATGCGCGGAGTGCTCACCTTAAAAAGCGAGACCTCCTGAATGAAGATCTGACTGTCGGTATAATAGCGCGCCTGCAGGACATCGATTTTCTTCTCGATTTGGCGCGTAATGAGCTTGATGGTATCTTCCTCGGTGGTGCAGGTGATAGTGTATTTATGGACACCTGGCGTACTACTGGCGCACACCGTCAGACTATCGATGTTTATCTGTCTGCGCGTGAAGACGGCCGTAATCTGATTGAGGATACCGGCCACATTCTCCGAGGAAATAATGATGGTATATCTCTGGCTACCTTGCGGAAGCTGCTGTTCTGATTTTGTCATATCGATAATGTTTTGCTCATTGTGGGCGACATGGGCAACGCCGCCCCTTCGGGAGAATTACAAAAGCATCTTTAGGTCTCTCCACCGGCCTTTAGGGGATTTCCAATAGCATCTCGTCCACATTGGCTCCGGGGGGAGTCATGGGCAGGACATTGTCTTCCTCCATCACGGCGCATTGCAGCAGGAACGGGCCATCGGTATGGAGCATCTGATTGATAGCATTGTCCAAATCCTTGCGCTCAATAACTGTGAGGGCGGGGATTCCGTAACCTTCGGCAATCTTTTCGTAATCCGGATTGAGCATCGGGGTAAAGGAATAGCGCTTGTGGAAGAACATATACTGCCACTGGCGCACATTGCCGAGGAAATTGTTGTTCAATAGGATTATCTTCACGGGCGAATGCTGCTCCATGATGGTGCCGAGCTCCTGAATAGTCATCTGCAGGCCGCCATCGCCAAGGAACACGCACACAGTCCTATCCGGCGCGCCAAACGTGGCACCGATGGCGGCAGGCAATCCAAATCCCATGGTGCCGCAACCGCCCGATGTTACTATCGAGCGCCCCTTATTGAAACGGAAATAGCGGCACGCGAACAGTTGGTTTTGCCCCACGTCGGTAACGAGGATTGCATTGTCGTGGGAGAGCTCACTGACGCGCCTAACCACTTCGCCCATCAATAGTGGGCCGTCATGAGGGTGGATAGCGGGCTCTATCACCTTTTTGGATTCCTCCGCCTCGTATTTTTGGAACGAATTAATCCATTTATCGTGGTTAGCTTCGCTCACCAGTTTGGTAACCTCGCTAAGCGTCTCCTTACAGTTGCCCAAAACGGCCACATCTGCCTTCACATTCTTGTTTATTTCGGCAGGGTCTATTTCAAAGTGGATTACTTTGGCCTGCCGCGCGTAGGTTTGCAGATTACCGGTTACACGGTCGTCGAAACGCATGCCGATAGCGATGAGCAGGTCGCATTTATTTGTGAGAACATTGGGCCCGAGATTGCCGTGCATGCCCAGCATACCTTTATTCAGGGGGTGGGAGGACGGCAGGGCGCTAAGACCTAACATAGTGGCGCCGGCGGGGATTTGCGCTTTCTCCAACAGGAGGCGGAGCTCCTCGCGGGCGTTGCCCAGTTCCACGCCCTGTCCCACCAATGCCAGCGGCCTTTTGCTCTTATTGATAAGGGCGGCGGCTTTCTTCAGGGCGGCGGGGTCTGTGGGCGGCACAGGCATATAAGAGCGGATAAAATTGACGTACTCGGGCTTATAATCCACAAGGGCGGTCTGTGCATTTTTGGTAAAGTCCAGCACCACGGGGCCGGGCCTGCCGGTGCGCGCGATATAGAACGCACGGCTCACAGCCCAGGCCACATCCTCGGCGCGGCGTATCTGATAATTCCATTTGGTGATGGGCTGGGTAACACCTATCACGTCCACTTCCTGAAAAGCATCGGTGCCCAAGAGGGAGGTGCCCACCTGACCGCAGATTACCACTATCGGGGTGGAATCAATCATTGCGTCGGCCACACCGGTAACCGTGTTCATCGCGCCGGGGCCGGAGGTAACCATGGCCACCCCCACATCGCCACTGACGCGGGCGTAGCCCTGCGCGGCGTGCACCGCACCTTGTTCGTGGCGCACAAGGATATGATTGAGCGTTTTCTTATGATCGTAGAGAGCATCGTAGACGGGCATGATTGCGCCGCCCGGATAGCCGAAAAGGGTCTTTACTCCTTCTTTTTCCAAGCTGCGCATCAATGCTTCTGCGCCTGTTATCATTGTCTTTGACATAAAGAATACTGTTTTTTCGTCTTCAATAGAGCGTATTACATCTTCCTAAGAGCGCACTACTATAATATGAGTGCGCTATTTGTCTTTTGGTGTGTGCTATTCGTCTTTGAGTATGCGCACACCGCCCTTGTCGGCACTGCTCACGCTCTGTGCGTAGGCGCGCAGGGCTTTGGAAACGGTGCGATTGCGGCGAAGGGGCTGTTGCGGACGAGCATTGAGTTCCTCATCGCTCAATCTCACATTGATAGAGCGGTTGGGTATGTCTATATCAATTATATCGCCGTCCTTAATCTTGCCGATATTACCGCCACTGGCAGCTTCGGGCGAGATATGCCCGATAGACAACCCACTGGTGCCGCCGGAGAAACGGCCATCGGTGATTAGGGCACACTCCTTGCCCATGTGCATGGATTTGATATAGCTGGTGGGATAGAGCATCTCCTGCATGCCCGGCCCACCCTTAGGCCCTTCGTGGGTAATCACCACCACATCGCCTTTCTTCACCTTACCGCCGAGGATTCCGTTGCAGGCGTCTTCCTGCGAGTCGAACACCACGGCGGGCCCGCTGAATTTCCATATACTTTCGTCCACACCTGCGGTTTTCACCACGCATCCGTCTTGGGCTATGTTGCCAAATAGGATAGCCATACCGCCGTCTTTAGTGTAGGCGTGGGCAATATCGCGTGTGCACCCGTGCTCGCGGTCTTTATCTAAGGTGGGATAGGTATTGCTTTGGCTTCCGAGAGAGTTTGAGAACTTTCCGCCCGGCGCACAAGAGTAGATGCGCAGGGCCTCGGGGTCGATATTGTCTTTTAGAATACTGTATTTATCGATATCCTCCTTGAGCGTATGACCGTTCACTCGCATGGCGGAGGTGTCAATCAGTCCGCCCTTATCCAGTTCGCCCAGCAGATTGAGCACACCACCGGCGCGCCCAAATTCCTGCACACTATAGCGCTGCGAATTGGGCGAGAGTTTGGTGAGGAAGGGAGTATGGCGCGATAAGCGGTCGATGTCCTTCATAGTGAACTCCACTTCGCCCTCCTGGGCCACGGCCAGCAGGTGGAGCACCGTATTGGTGCTGGCGCCCATGGCAATATCCATCGTCATGGCGTTGAGGAATGCCTGGCGCGTGGCAATGCTGCGCGGGAGGACACTCTCGTCGCCCTCGCCGTAGTATTTATTAGCATTGATGACAATCTGGCGCGCGGCCTCCTTGAACAGTTCCACGCGATTGGTGTGAGTGGCGAGGATGGTACCGTTGCCGGGCAGGGATAGACCGATGGCTTCGGTGAGATTGTTCATGGAGTTGGCCGTAAACATGCCGGAGCAACAGCCGCAGCCGGGGCAGGCGTGGTCTTCGATGTAGGCCAGTTCCTCATCGTCCACACTGGGGTCAGCACCCTTCACCATGGCGGTAATCAGGTCGATATTCTCGCCCTTATAGCGCCCGGCTTCCATAGGCCCACCGCTCACAAAGACAGTAGGGATATTCAGTCGCATGGCAGCCATCAGCATTCCCGGGGTAATCTTGTCGCAATTCGAGATGCACACCAGTGCATCGGCCTTATGCGCGTTTACCATATATTCCACCGAGTCGGCAATAATGTCTCTGGAGGGCAGCGAATAGAGCATACCATCGTGGCCCATGGCGATACCATCGTCAATGGCGATAGTATCAAACTCGGCCGCATAACAGCCCATCTTTTCTATCTCGCGCTTCACTATCTGACCGGCCTCGTGCAGGTGGGTATGCCCTGGCACAAACTGGGTAAATGAATTGGCGATAGCGATAATAGGCTTGCCAAACTGCTCCCTTTTCATTCCGTTGGCCACCCACAGGGCGCGGGCACCGGCCATTCTGCGCCCGTCTGTACAAACACTGCTACGCAACTGTATCTTCATCTTTATCTATGTTTTAGTGTAGTAGTTAGATTTGATATAACCATTTTCTTGGCTATATTCCAACTAAACCATAATACTGATTTTGTTTCCTTATCCTTACAATACTATAAAGGAACGCAAAGTTCGTCATTTTCTTACTAAATCGCCTCTATTTTCGTGAAATTTATCTTAAACGCCCACAAACAAGCGTCTAAACCGAGCGTTTGTCAATTTTTCACCTCCATTTCCCCCTTTCTGGCATTCGGAGATTACACACGTGCCCAGCCGCCCCAAAAAAAATACAAGTTCATAATCATATCGCACCATAATGACGTGCAGAACACGACCTCAAGTACATTTTTCAAATCATTGTTATCAACAAATGCGAGGAACAAAAAATAATCGCCCCAGAAAAGCGCCGCTAATCCCGTCATAATTCCAAAAATCCCGAGATCGTTTGCGTTTACAGTACTGTAACATTATCTTAACAGTACTGTTTAGTTATTGTT
>CAZQVW010000128.1:0-7884 GCA_964596865.1 uncultured Bacteroidaceae bacterium | reverse complement strand
AACAATAACTAAACAGTACTGTTTAGATAATGTTACAGTACTGTTAACGCAAACTATCGCGAGATTTTCGGAAATAAGTGCGGGCTTTGCTACTCGTATTGCGGCGTTAGTATGCCGCGGGTGCCTACATATTCTGGCGGCGATGCTTTTTCTGTTCCAATAATGTCGCCTTAGTTTCTACATGTGGTACTTTAGTTTCTACATGTGGTGCTTTAGTTTCTACATGTGCCATCTTAATTTTCTATAGTGGTGCTTTCGTTTTCTTATATATAATGTACCTTATTATATAAGGGTATGTCGCAATGTTTTATTGTTGCTTTCCGCAATGTCGGCGTGAAAATATGAGAAACGAACGTTTTTTATGGAAAAATGGATTTTATTGCGGGCGCAATGCGGGTTTTTTACTAACTTTGCGCATAGTAATTCTGCAAAAGAATAAACATTACAAAGCGACAATACATGAAAATGCTTAAATTTATTGCTTCGGCCCTGGCGCTGATGGCTGTGTCCGGTGCTGCGATGGCCCAGACGCAGACAGTGCGGCTGTTTAGCACCGGTGAGAAGGATTCCGGTCTCTCGCTACGCGTTACCGGTGAGGGCACCGTGCATGTCCGGTGGGCAGATGGCGTGGAAAACGATTACACCGATGGCCTTCTGCAGGGCAAATGCTATGGGGACACCATTACTATCACTATGCCGGAAACTATCACGGGACTGGATTGTGAAGGTGCCAATCTTTCGTGGATAGATGTGAATGGGGCGAAGGCTCTTGCCAGTCTCCATTGTGGCAACAACGCTCTGAGTGCGCTCAACATCGATTCGCTGGCGCTGCTTGACGAACTGGATTGCAGCGACAACAACCTTAATAACCTCTCCACTACTACCAATGCCAAACTGCGCTACCTCGATTGCGCCGACAACCAAATAGAGAGCCTCGACCTCGGTGCTAATCCTTTGCTGGAGGTGTTGAACTGTTCCGGCAACCCGATGACGGAGCTCGACCTTAGTAAGAACGACGCTCTGCGCGGCCTGTGGAGCGAAGAAAGCAATATCCAGTCGCTCGATCTTGGTCTATGCCGCAACCTCAGCACCGTAGTGGCGAGCCACGGCCAACTATCCCGCGTCAATCTCGGGCCGGTCTCCAACCTCAAGGATCTATGGATTGACCATAACGCCCTCACCTCGCTCGACCTCAAAGGTGCTGACTCGCTCATCAACGCAAACCTAAGCGACAACCAGTTGGAGAGCCTTGACCTGCGCGATTTCTCCAAACAGACCAAAATCAGTTACTTCAACTGCTCTAATAACCACCTGCCTTTCGCCTCCTTCCTGCCCTATACCAAAGTGGCCACGTATGTGGGCGGATTTCAGGACAATATCTATTGCGGATACGACAGTGTTGCCATCAACGAACAGATTGACTTCGCTGGTCTCGTTACCAACGCCGGCAATGGCAGGATTGGTGTCCTCTCTGCCTATGACGCCAAGACCGGTAATGAATTGAAGAAGGGCAATAGTGGCAGCGACTACCAGTATCTCCTCGGTCGCGTGCGTTTTTATCATGAGATAGACAGTGTCTATTTCACTATTAAGAGTACGCGCTATACCGACCTCGAGATACGCACTAAAGCCTTTGTGGTCTACGACCCCGAGGCCACCGCTATCCATTCCGCTACGGTAGGCCCCAATACCGGGGACGCCCAATCCTCAAGTATAAATGAGCAGGACGCCATATACTACGACCTCTATGGACGCCGCGTAGCCGTTCCGCAGCGCGGACAGATTTATATCCACAACGGACAGAAGATTGTTTATTAAAACGACAAACCCATATTATATGAAAAAGATATTTTTACTTGCAATTCTGGCCTTGGGACTGCAATGCCCAATGGCGCATTCCCAAAACACGATTGCCGAGAGTACCTCGCGAGTGATTGTGCCCATCACAGCGGGCCGCAATATCCCCTATACGGCCTTTAGCGGTACTTTGCGCGTGGAAGCCTCCACCCAATACAATGTTTCCAGCAATGCCAACTGGCTCAAGGTGGAGAAAACCGACAGCGGTCTGCGCTTTACGGCTACGGCCAACACCGGCGACGACCCCCGCACGGCTATCATCACCCTTACCTCCGCCGATGGTAAGGTTTCGCGCACTATCAACATCAATCAGGATTCCAAACTCTATGCCAACGACCCCGATGGCAAAGCCCACGCCGCCCTTAAGAAGATGAGCCTCGCCGACAAGGTTAATCTCATCGTGGGCGAGAACTCATTCTATACCAGTGCCATCAATAGCATCGGACTGCCGCGCCTTTTCCAAAGCGATGGGCCCGAGGGTGTGCGCACCGACGCCAAAAGCACCGCCTATCCCGCCACGGTGCAACTTGCAGCCAGTTGGAATAAAGACCTTGCCTATGAATATGGGCGCTCGCTCGGTCGCGACTGCCGCGCCAGGGGCATCCAATTCATTCTTGGCCCAGGTGTGAATATTTGTCGCTCGCCGCGCAATGGTCGTAACTTTGAATATATGGGCGAAGACCCGTGGCTGGCCTCCCAGATAGCTTGCGGCTATATCAAGGGCGTGCAAAGCAATCCGGGCGTCATCTGTATGATGAAGCATTTCGCAGCCAACTTTATGGAATACGGCCGCTTGTCGGTTAGTTCCGATGTGGACGAGCGCACCCTGCAGGAAATCTATTTCCCTGCCTTCCGCCGCGCTGTCCAAGACGCGAAAGTGGGCTCTATCATGTCCGGCTACAACCTGCTCAACGGCATTTATTGCTGCGAAAACAATTACTTGATGCAAACAGTGTTGCGCAATCAGTGGCATTACCCGTTTATGAGCGTTAGCGACTGGGGCGCACCGTATTTTGCCCTCGGTCAGCCCGATCATGTGCTTCATCTGCTCGACCACGGCGTGGATTTTGAGGCTGCCACGCCCGGTTATTATCAAATCAGCCTTGAAAAGGTACAGCAATTCATCAGCGAAGGCAAACTAACCGAAGACAAAATAGACCAGAAGGTGCTCAATATCCTGCGCACCATCTATTATTTCCACCTCGACCAGTATGTTGATGCCGATAAGTCCATCGCCCTCGACAATGCCGAAAGTTCGGCCGTGGCTTACAAGACCGCCACGGAGGGCATCGTCCTTTTGAAAAATGCCGACAACATCCTGCCGCTCGAATCCGGTATAAAGAAAATTGGTGTCATCGGTAGTAATGCCAATCGCTATGTTGCCGGTGGCGGTAGCGGCCTTGTGAAACCATTCCACAGCGTTACCCCGCTGGAGGGCCTGCAAACTGTTGGCAAGGAGAAGGGCATCGAGGTGGTGCCGGTGGATTTCAGTGATGTGGAGCCCGTGGCCAACAAAAACGGCAAGGTGTTCTTCTATACAGACAAAGATTGCACCACACCTGGCTGGACGGCCGAATATTATAAGAACCGCCAGGCCAGTGGCACCGCCCTCGCCACACGCACCGAGCAGATTATCGACAATCCGTGGGAGACACAGACCGTTAATGGCCTCGGTTCCACCGATTTCTCCGTCGTTTGGACGGCCTACTTCAAATGTGATTATACCGGAAGGTACACTTTCTCTTTCACTGCCGATGATGGTATGGATCTCTCTGTAGATGACCGAAAAATTATCAACGATTGGAAAGATAATTCCGAGCATACCAAGACTGCTACCACTATGATGGTGGCCGGACGCACGTATACTATTAAAGCTCGCTTCTATCAGGCCGGCGGCGGCGCTGTGGCCAGACTTAATGTAACCCGCGACAATCCTAACTACAAGACCGAGCAGCAATCCCTCCTCGCCAGTCTCGATGCAGTGGTTGTTTGCGAAGGGTGGGACGACAAGACCGAGGCCGAAAACGTAGACCGCACCTTTTCTCTGCCCGCCGCTAAGCAAAAGACGATTACTACTGCCATCAATACCGGTCGCCCCGTCATCGTGGTGCTCAATAGCGGTGGCGCCGTCAATATGAACTCGTGGATTGACGACGTTAAGGGCGTTATCTGGGCCGCTTACCCGGGGCAAGAGGGTGGCACCGCACTGGCCGACATCATTTTCGGAAAAGTAAACCCCTCCGGCCGATTGCCGATGACCTTTGAGCGCTTAGAGACCGACAACCCCGCCTACAACAACTATAATGCCGTCAATAAGCACGTTAGTTTCAAGGAAGGAATCTATGTTGGCTACCGCGGTTTCGAGAAAAACAATAAAACTCCCCTCTTCCCCTTCGGTTACGGCCTTAGTTACACCACTTTTGAGCTCTCCAATCTCTCTGCCACCACCACTTCCGCCACCGTTACCGTGAAAAACACGGGCAAACGCGCAGGTAGCGAAGTTGTGCAGGTGTATGTAGGCCCCACCGACAACAGTGTTATCGACCGTCCCGCCAAGGAGCTCCGCGGTTTCGCCAAGGTTAGTCTCCTCCCCGGCGAAAGTAAGACTATCCAGATTCCCCTTGACGACCACGCCTACTCCTACTTTAATACTACCAGCCATAGTTTTGTGCAGCTCCCCGGAAAATACACAATCTACGCCGGTACCAGCTACGCCGACCTCCCCCTTCAAACGGAAGTCAATGTTAGTAAATAGGATGTCGGAAAGGCGGTTGCCCACAGGGCATTAAAAACTGCTTATAAGGCATTATAAGTTGCTCATAAGACAGTAACAAACAAAAACTCCTACAAGGTTTGGCTCTTTTGCTGCCTTGTAGGAGTTTTTTCTTGCTTTTATTCCGCACTAATATCGGGAGAGCGTAGCTTTGTCTCCTTTTACTCTCGCGCTTTGCGCAAAGAAATGCGCATCTGTGCGCCCAAAATGCTCCTTACCCCACCACCAGCGAGAAGCGGAGGCCGAGGGCGTTGCTTATCAGCATGAAAGTGGAGAGTTGCATGTCGCTATTGCCGCGTTCGATGTTGCTGATAAACTCGCGTTTCTTGCCAATCTTGTCAGCCAACTGTTGCTGGGTCATCTTTTGCAACTTGCGTTGCTCCTTTAGGAGCTCTGCGTAATAATAGGCCTTGGCGCGAGCCTCAAAAGCCTCCCTTTCTGGGGTACCCTCGTGCCCATACTTCTTATCCAGTCGTTGAGCCGAAGTGTGCAATTGTTTTAGTTTGTTCTCATCTAAATTAAACGTGTTCAGTGTCCTCCTTATATTTACTTAATAATTTTCTGGCTTCAGCTATGGCCTGTTTATATTGCTTTGTGCTTTTCTTTGTGAACGAGTTAAGAAACAACACTCGAGTGCACTCTATGAAATTGTCTGCGTCAATGGCAAATATAACCGTGCGATATTCGTTATTGCTTACGCAGACGCGAGCTTCATAGAACTCTGTACCCTCCAAACGCTTCACGAATTTTGTATTTACCACTTTAATTGTGCAAATAACACGTTCAACTTAATCATATTTGACTTGGACACTTGGCACCTGCTCGTAAAGAAACTTTTCGTACTCTGAAGAATAGAGTATCGCTCTAATATCAGTGTTTATGCTGTAAAGGTAATTACTTTATTCCATCTATACAGAACTTTGGAATGAATTTGTTCTGTTTTGCTCGCCATATTTCAAACGTTTATCCCTCCGCAATTTCGCTTAGCTCCAGCCAGCGGAGGGATTTCTCGTCCAGTTCGGCGTTGAGGGCGGGCAGGCGCTTGGAGAGCTCGGTGATTTTCTCCACCGTGAGGGAGCCGGAGGAGAGGGCGGCCTCGATGTCATGCTTTTCGGCTTCAAGGCGGTCGATGTCCCCGCCTAATTGCTGATATTCTTGGTTTTCTTTGTAGGAGAGTCGCCGCTTGGCGGGAGTACGGTCTTTTTGTTTGGCTTTTGGGGCGGATGGAGTAGAAGCGTTCTTCGTTCCCGTGCGCGAAGCCCCAATCTGCGTGGCGGACGCGCCCTCTTTATTCTTGCTATACGCGGCATCGGCATTGTGCGATAGGGCGGAAGAGGACGCTGATGCCTCTTTAGCCATGGCTTCGCGGTATTGAGTGTAATTTCCGGGGAAATCTTTCACATCGCCCCCGCCGCGAAACACCAGCAGGTGGTCTACTACCTTATCCATAAAGAATCGGTCGTGACTAACGATGATGACGCATCCCTCAAACCGCCTTAGATACTCCTCCAAAACCTGCAGCGTGAGAATATCGAGGTCGTTAGTGGGCTCATCCAAGACCAGAAAATTGGGACTCCGCATCAGCACCGTACACAGATACAGTCGGCGTTGCTCGCCCCCGCTGAGCTTGTAGATATAATTGTATTGCTGGTCGGGCGAAAAGAGAAATTGCTGTAGGAATTGCGAGGCCGACAGTTTGCGCCCGTGGCCGAGGTCTACATATTCGGCTATGTCGCGCACGGCATCGATGACGCGCTGTTGTTGGTTGAATTTCAATCCCTCCTGCGAGTAGTAGCCGAAGCGCACGGTCTGCCCGATGGTGATCTTACCCTTGTCCGGTTGTTCTATGCCCAGTAGTAGCTTGAGAAACGTGCTCTTGCCGGTGCCGTTATTGCCCACGATGCCCATTTTCTCGAATCGCGAGAAATTATAATAGAAATCCCTCAAAATTACCTTGTCGCCAAAGGATTTCGATATGTAATTCATCTCGAAAATCTTGTTGCCGATATAGGTGCTTTTCATCTCTGGGCGGATGGTGTCCTCGCGGTGGGTTTGACGTGTCTGTTCCTCCAACTTATAGAACGCCTCTTGCCTAAATCTTGCCTTGTGGCCTCGTGCTTGTGGCGAGCGATGCATCCAATCCAGCTCCTTGCGATAGAGATTTTGCAGTCGTTCCTGCCGCGCGTTGAATTGCTCGATACGTTCTTGCCGCTTTTGCAGGTAATAAGAGTAATTGCCCTCGTAGGTGTAGAAATGGCGGTCGGCCAATTCCATGATACGGTTGCATACACGGTCGAGAAAATAGCGGTCGTGGGTCACCATAAGGATAGACATCGTAGTTTGCTGGAGATAGCGCTCCAGCCACTCAATCATGTCGAGGTCGAGGTGGTTGGTAGGCTCGTCCAGGATGAGCAGGTCGGGCTCGGTGAGCAGAATATTGGCTAATGCCACGCGCTTCACTTGACCACCGCTTAGGTGGGCGATTTTTTCGTTGAAGTCGTTGATTTTGAGTGTGGAAAGTATCTGTTTGATGCGTGTCTCATAGTCCCAAGCGTTGAGGGCCTCCATTTTGGCTGTGAGGCGGTCTATCTCTGCGGTATCACCGTGAGCCAGTGCCTGCTGATAGGCCACGGCAGTCTCGGCCTCTTCGTTGCCGTGGAAGAGACAAGCCTCGAGCACAGTGAGCTCTGTGGGGTAGGAGGGGCGCTGGCGCAGGTAGCCCACGCGTATGTCGCGCCGCCACACTATCTCTCCCGCCTCGTAGTCGTCCTCACCGTTGAGGATATTTAATAATGTACTTTTACCGGCACCGTTTTGCGCCACGATGCCCACTTTCTGTCCCTCGGGTAGGGAGAAAGTGAGGTTTTCCATTAATACGAGGCTGCCAATCCTTTTTGTTAGCCCCCTAACATCTAATATTGTGTTTGTTGCCATACTGTCATACGTCTATTTGCAGGTTTACGCAGTCGTAAACGATTATGCAAATGTACTAATAATAAAGAAAAGCCCCGCAGGATTAATAGTCTTTCTTCTTATTCTCACGATACTACTGCACGTAAAATCAATCTCTCTGTTCGCACATACATAAATCAGCGGAAATTTTGCTGATTGTCATCTTTCGCTTCCTTTTTCCGCACTTGTCGTGATTCTAAAGCCTCTTTGCGCCCCGTTTTCCCCACCTGCGGCGAAAAAAGTGCGCGATAGTTTGCGTTCACAGTACTGTAACAATAACTAAACAGTGCTGTAACAATAAC
>CAZQVW010000127.1:0-7982 GCA_964596865.1 uncultured Bacteroidaceae bacterium | reverse complement strand
GTCATTTTTCGCACGAGCACGGGAAAGAATTCTTTTTTCACGCTCATTTTTCAAACGTTAAGGGCAATTACCCCTCTATACAGGCAAGGAAATATTAACTTTGCACTCTGAAAACAAATAATTGCACTCTGCAAACATAGAACTGCACTCCGAAAACAAATAATTGCACTCTTAAAACAAAGAACTGCATTCAGAAAAGAAATAACCGCACTCTTAAAACAAAGAATTACATTCCGAAAACAAATAATAAATACACAAATGAATAAACTCTGGGGCCTCGCATTCTTTATCCTGCCCATCATTGGTTTGACCTATACCTTCTGGCGAACATGGTGGATACTGCCATTACAAAACGGGTGGAAAATTGCCATCCTCGTGGTGATGCTGCTATGTTTCTTGATGCTCTTTTCCACTTTCGGATTAATCAATATCGACCGCCTGCCTATGCCGTGGGCCACCGCCATATATCAGATTGGCAATTCCTCGATTTTTGTGATGCTATACGTGGTTATGCTCTTTCTGTTGCTGGATATTGGGCGAGCGGTGGATATTGTGCCGCGCTCGTTCATGTTCCACAGTCTGAAAGGGACGCTCACCGTATTGGCCGTCATCGTGGGCATATTCACCTACGGCTATTTCCACTATATGCACAAGGCGCGAGTGGAAATGACAGCCACCATCCCTGCCGACAAGGTGCCTCACCGCCCTCTGAAGCTCGTGATGGTATCCGACCTCCATATCGGTTATCACAACCGCGTGGACGAGCTCAATCGATGGGTGGATATAATAAATAAGGAGAAGCCCGACCTAATCCTTATCGGGGGCGACATCATTGATGGCCGCATACGGCCCGTGCGTCAGGAGCAGATGGCTAATGCTTTCCGCCGCCTCTGCGCTCCCGTTGTAGCCTGTCTGGGTAATCACGAATACTATTGCGGAATAGAGGAGGCCGAAAAATTTTATCACGATGCCGGTATCACCCTCCTGCGCGATTCCGCCATCGTCATCAAAGGTCTGAACATTATTGGGCGCGACGACCGCACTAACCCCAATAGGAAATCCCTTAACGAGCTTATAGACAGTTTGGATATGCGCCGCTACACCATCCTGCTCGACCATCAGCCCTATCATCTGGAGCAGGCACAGCAATCCCACGTGGATTTTCAATTCTCCGGCCACACCCACTACGGGCAAGTATGGCCCATTTCGTGGATAACCGATGTCATCTATGAAGACGCCTTCGGCCCGCTGAAAAAGGGCGATACCAATTACTACGTGAGCAGCGGCCTCGGAATCTGGGGCGCCAAATTTCGCATCGGCACCCGCAGCGAATACCTCGTGCTCAACCTAAAAAGGGAATAAAAGGGAACGCTGAAAATGAAGCTGCAGAAAAAAAACATCTCTACCGGTTTAATCGAGGTGGAACACATGAACCTTTTCCAGCATCGCGCGAAAAATGGGATTGCGCCGAAGCAATGAGGCATTCCCAATGAGGACAGTCTGTTCGCGAGCGCGGGTAAGAGCAACATTTAGTTTGCGATCCACCGAATAAGCGGGGCGCTCAGGATTGTCGCTCTCTTGATAAGTGGACGATGTGAGGAAATCCAATTGCGCGGCGTGCCTCACAGTGAACGAATAGATGATAATATCGCGCTGCGAACCTTGGTAGCGCTCCACGGTGTCAATAGACATGGAATTGAGGGCATCAAGCCCCAGCTCCTCCATATAGGCCGTAACCATAGAGATTTGATTGCGATAAGGCACAATGATACCGGCATCGCGGGCAGTGAGTTTGCGCCCGTTTTCCTCGTAAAGAACGGAAAAGAGGCGCAGGCACAGAGCCGCGGCGAGGGCCTCGCGCGAATTTATCTTGTCGTTTACCCCGTCATCGGCGGACTTACAGTCAATAAAAAGTACCCTATGAGTGGCAAGGGCGGAAAGAAGGGCGGCCACCGTGGGCGTGGGAATGGATAGGGCGGAAACTACTGAAGATTGCGCGGGAAAATAAGACAATAGGGCGCGCGCAAAATTGGAATTGACCACCGGCAAGCGCGGATAGACGTGGGAAAGCGGGCGTTGCTGGTGATGGAGCGGCACACAGCGGAGATTATCGTTATAAAAATTGTGATTGACAAAATCAAACAGGGCAGGATGCATGCGGCCCTGCGTACGCAGGAGCGCAAAGAGGTCGGTGCGCCCCATGGAGATAAGCCGATGGAGCATACGGTGGAACATAGAGTGAGCACAAGAGGTAAACCCTAAACTGTTGAGGCGCTCATCACGGATGGCGGCGTCCACAGATGATTGCACCACCACCGCGGGCAACTGCTTCTGGTCGCCCACCAAAACGAGTTTGTCCACACTGCCCTGCATCAGTACAGGCAAAAGATAAGGCTCCAATATCTGCGAGGCCTCGTCCACAAAAGCCACATCAAAATGCAGATAATCCATCAAGAGTTGCTGACGGCTCATCGTGGAGGTGGTGGCCACCACCACGCGCGTGTTGCCTAATAATCCTAACACATCATTCGCCGTCTTTAATTCGGCCTGCGCCCTATTGGACAGGAGCCGCCCCCGCAATTCGGGCGAAGCTCCTAATTCATTGCCGAGGCGCAGATAGTCTTTCAAGAGGGCGGGCGATTGCTTTATGATGTCTTCCAGCATAAAACAGAGTTCGTCCACCGCGCGATTGGTGTAGGCCATCAATAAGATGCAGCCCCCGCGCGCTTTTTTCGCACGATGGGTGACTGAAGTGGTGGAATGAGCATCATTAGTAGCAAGGGGAGCACCGGAGGACGCGGGGAGTGTGGCGCTTGGGACATCCGATTGCATAGCACGCAGTTCTTCTTCCACCATATAGCGCAAAGCGCACGATGTCTTGCCTGATCCGGGCGGGCCAATCACCAGAAACAAGTCTTTGGCCGCGCGCTCCTGTTGGATAATCGGGTTAAAATCACCGTAATTGCCCAAAAGCATACTGGAGGAGCCTGAGGGCGGAAGCGTGCGCAGTAGAAACCGATTTTGAATGGCGGGCGAAGCGGTCAAAAAGGCGAACAGACCGCGATCCATCACATTATTGCCGCTCTCCACTCGGTCGTGCTCAAGGGCAAAAGGGCGATTGACGGAAAAAATATCGCGATTATGCTGCGGGTTCTGGAGCATCACCTCCACCTCGTCGGGAGAAATCTTTGCCAAGCGCCCGCGCAAAGTAAACTGCCGCCACACCTCCGGCTCTTCGCCGTCGTATGAATATATCTGGACACTGTCGCCCACGCGGAAGTTGGTGCGGATTTTCCTCATACGGGCCTCTACGCGGAAGACCACACCAACCACCGAGCCCTTTTCAGCATTTGCGCGTTTGTTGGTGGTACTTGATTGACTGTTGGCGGTATTTGGTTGCGCCTTGCCGGTATTTAATGGTAAATTAGCAGCACCTTGGGGGAGATTGGCGGTATTTTGGGGGAGATTGGCAGTATTTGGTTGCGTCTTGCCGATGTCTTTTGCGTTATTCTCTGTTATTAAATCTTTTATCTGCAATCCCATGAGCATATCGCCGCCCTCCAGTTTCACCATGGCGGGATTGTTCCACAAATCGGCGTAACCGCCCGTGCCAACGCCATCACCACCGTTGTTTCCTCCGGTGCGCCCCATTCTGCCCAGCCATTGTTCGCGCATCAGAAAGTCATAAAATCGAAAGAAGAAACTACGGACAATAAGGGGCAGCTCTTTGTCCACCGCTTCGCCGTTCGCTTTCGGCGTAAACGGGGTAATAGCGGCCTCCAAGCGGGGCCGAGCATACGGAATCCAGAATTTGTCACTCACGCCCTCGTCGCGGAAATCCTCCACTCTTAGATGCGAGAAAATCTCCTCGCTCCCCCCATTGGCGACGCGCTCAATTAGGCTCACAATGCGGTTGCGCATCTCTATAGCGCGGCCCAAAAGGGTCATATACGGGCGCTCCAACATCAATCCATCTATGTAACGCGAATACAGGAGGTAGGTTTCGGTCTTATTGCGGTCTGTGCCCACCGTATAATCCAGCATAAGGCGATAGAGCATCATTTGCACGAAATGCGGTTCGCGATGGGTATGGCGAAACTCGTCACGCTTGCCGCTTTTCTGCTCAATCAAGCGCGTGGCATCGCTCTGGAGATAATCCATACGGCCCGCCAAGCCCGCGGCTGGGCAAACAAACGATGGTTCCAGCAGGGCCTTTTTCAAATCAAAGCCATAAAACTGCTCCATCTGCGTCCTTATAATCTGTGCGAGGTTATTAAACTGTGTCCTCGCCTCATTATGAAAGCGCTGCGCGTCCTCCCTATTTTGCATCAGCAAAGAGAAATCCACCGGCGCGCGGCGAAAGGCTTTTATCAGCGAAGAAGCGTAACTGGCAGGGCTGGCGGGTGTCTCAAAGACGAGGTCGTCCAAAAACTGGCCGGAGGTATTTCCCAATAGGGTGTAAAACGTGTTCGCCCCGGGCTGAAACGCCTTTAATAGATAGAGCTCCGGCCGCGCGCCCTGCGGCTCAAAGACTGCGGCCAGCTCCGAAGGCGACATCAGAAAGTCGGGCTCCAAAATAATCCAGCGCGGCAACAGCGAACCATCGGGCAATAATTGGGCATCCAGCAGATTGACGGTACTGTCCTTGTGGATAATATCGCGAAGATAGGGAGCTGCGAAAAAATTGTCGGAGGGATTTTCGCGCTTATCGTCAGGATGTTCCAGTTTGCCGTCAGAACGTTCCAGCTTATCGTCAGAACGTTCCAGCTTATCGTCAGAAAGTTCCAGCTTATCGTCAGAATGTTCCCGCTTTTCGCCGTAAATCGCCCGTTCTTCGCCGTGAGCGCACGCCTTTTCGCTTTCTGTATTACCCGCACCGATACCGGCGTAATACACAGTGGCGGGATCTGGCAAAGAGAGGCTACTATCCACCCTAACCGTGAGCGTATGGTCGTCCCAATCGAGGATTCGGGCGCGTAGCACCTTGTATCTGCCCACAGCCTTGGGACGAGCCTTTTCCTCCACGTCCCAAAAGGGCGGGAGCACGGCCTTGAGCTCATTCGGCATGGATTCGCCGCTCACAATCTCGATAAAGCGCGATAAAAGCAGGGCATCAGTAAGGAAACGGTCGGCATCCTTTTCGCTCGCCCCACCACAACGGCGGCGCAAATCCTGCAAAGCGGCAGCCATGTGGCCGTCCACTCCATTATCTCTGCACACACAGCCCAGCATGGTGAAGAAATTGGAATAAACCTTGCCTCCGGCCTTCATAGCGCAGGCGTGGCGCATCACTTTATATAACTCAAAATACGATGAGGGCGCGTAAGGGCGCCCGATAATCTCCTTTATGCGGAGAAAGAAGTCGGCGGGAGAAAGGGAAGTCATTAAATTTTGGAACAACGAGTAATAACAATCATAATAATAGCACAATACAGAATATTAAAACGGCAAAACTATCACTATTGCCGCTATGGGCGCATCAGGTCTTCACCACAAGAATATCATCGAGGTTAGTAGTATAATTGCGCGAGCGAAAATGGCGGTTCATCTCGTTTGAGCAATCGCCCTGGATGGGCACACGAAGCATCCTGTCGCCATAGCGCCTTTTTACGGCGTCCACAGCTTTCAGTAGGCGCTGTTGCTTCACGCGATCCACGCTATCGAACATATCTGTCTGGATTCCTCCGTTGCTGATACCGCTCACCGTTACTCCGGCCTGCTTGTAAGTGTATCCTTCCAGCCACGCGGCTTTCAGCGCCTCGTTTGCAGCGTTTACAATCTCCCTCACATCGGAGGTAGGCACGCGCATCACGGCATGCTTCACGCCATAGCGCTGCGGTTCATCCTCGCGAAAGGAATTGGTATGGATATAAACCGTGATTATGCGGCACTCGCTCTTTTGTTCACGCAGTTTGCGGGCGCAATGGGAGGCGAAATCGGCCACCATCGCCTGCATTGTCCTAAAATCGCCGATACTCTCCTTGAAGGAACGGGACGTTGTGATAGTTTGCTTGGCTTCGGCGTGCTCTATCTTCACCGCGGACGTTCCCCGCAGCTCCAGCCACGTCCTAAGTCCGTTGATGCCAAAATTTTTCTTGACGGCGGTTTCTGTCCACTGCGCGAAATCCAAAGCCGTCTTCACTCCGGCGGCTTCCAACCTCACTCCAATGCGCCGCCCCACGCCCCAGACATCGCCAATGGGGAAAAGGCTTAGGGCTTTCAGCCTTTTTTCGTCTGTATCTATGAGGCAACACCCCTTATAGCCCTTATATTTCTTGGCATACTTGGACGCCATCTTCGCCAGCGTCTTTGTAGGCGCGATACCCATGCTCACAGGGATGCCCGTCCACTGCTTCACCTGCCTAACCACGTCCAGCCCCAGCGGATAGGGGTCGGCAATTCCGGCGAAGTCCACAAAGCATTCATCGATAGAGTAAACTTCTATGCGCGGCACGCGAGAGCGTATCACATTCATCACCCTGCGCGACATATCACCGTAAAGGGCGAAATTTGATGAGAACACCCGCAGCTTGCCTTCGTCCATAAGATGTTTTACTTGGAAGAAAGGCACGCCCATCTTGATGCCGAGGGCTTTGGCTTCGTTGCTGCGCGCGATGACGCACCCATCGTTGTTGCTCAACACCACGATAGGCACACCATTGAGCCACGGTTTGAACACGCGCTCGCAACTGGCGTAGAAATTATTGCAGTCCACCAATCCAAACATCCCCTTACCCTCTCTTGGCCTTGTGGATTATATATGTAACCACGCCCCATACCATAAATTCGTTGCCTTCGTCCACGCGGATAGGCTCATAGGCAGGATTGGCGGGCACCAGCAGTAGGTAGTCGCCGTGCTTCTCCACATATTTCAGCGTAAACTCTCCGTCTACGCAGCACACCGCCATATCGCCCTCGCCGGGGAGCAGCGATTTGTCGATCACAAGAATATCGCCGCTGTGCACTCCCGCATCTATCATGCTATCGCCCTCGGCGCGGGCGTAGAATGTACTGTCGCTGTGGTGGATAATATCGCGATTGAGGTCTATCGACTCACTAATAAAGTCCTGCGCCGGAGAGGGGAAGCCTGCTCTCACGCCTCCATCGGCGTAGGGCAAAGAGAGGTGGGACTCCAAATCGGCATTGTATATCTTTAATTCGTTCATATCCTTTTATTTCAGGCATATAAAGCATTTAGGGGCGTTTTAGGCGGAGACAACAGCAAAAGTCCACCGTTTTTGTGATAATGCCATTGATTTTAGCGTGCAGAACGAGGCCTGTAGGAGCGGGTTTTGCGGAGTCCTCAAAATTTGAGGTACGAAAATTTTGGGTGCTTTATACCCGCCCGCCGATTATCAACGCAGGTAAGGACACGAATTACAGAAAGTTGCCTTATCATTTCGCGGACGGGTATAAAACCCGCCCCTGCCGGTTCAATCAACACATTGTGTGTATCGAAAGAGATCTTCAGCTACCTCCTTACGGCGCGCTCACGCCCGCTTTATATCGCATATTAGATTTTTCTTATATCAGCAAAGTTAGCGAAATCGGCCGAAAAGAACAAGCAAATTAAGTTAAGCTTTCTTTTTAGCGACATTTAACCATGGCTATCCTCTTTTTCCGCCGTTCCGCCAAACGATGGGCTACGCCGTCCACGCCTTTCACCATCAAGCCCCTATCTATTATAGCGCCCTTCATATATGATGTTGTTTGGCCCCGTGGCCGTGATGGAGGCGGCCACCCTACCCCAACCTAATCATGGCGAGGCCTACCTTTTATTTACCAAGAAAAAGGATTTAGTCGCTCTCAACTCACGCACCTACCACGTAGTAGGCCCATACGCCGTAGTAATGACAGATAATGACGACACAAAATAATCAAGCCGCGTTCTCCCACGCCCAAATCCCGTTCTTATCCCCAAAAATCCCGCGTTAGTTTGCGTTCACAGTGCTGTAACATTATCTTAACAGTACTGTTTAGTT
>CAZQVW010000126.1:0-8027 GCA_964596865.1 uncultured Bacteroidaceae bacterium | reverse complement strand
CAGTACTGTTTAGTTATTGTTACAGCACTGTGAACGCAAACTATCTCGGGATTTTCGGGGAATTACAAGGATAAAACAATGATTTGTCGCGAGGAAACAGCCTGTTTTCAGCAACCTCGGATAAAACCAGCCCCCACTGGTCTCGTTCTGCACGCCAAGTTAAGCGACATTATTACAATACAACAGTCTTATTCGGCGACATCGTTCAAGCACTACGTTATTATACTGGACAACTATTAACACACAACAAAATTGGGGGCACACCAACAGAAATGTCGGTGTGCCCCCAATTATAAGGATAAAGAAAGATTTATTACTTCAGGATGCGGGCGGGCAATTTCTCCAGCATATCGCGAGTCATGGCGTCGAGGTCGTAGACCGGTTTCCAATCCCATTCGGCGCGGGCACAGGAATCGTCCATGTTGTCTGGCCACGAGTCTGCAATACTTTGCTTGAGCGGGTCCACATCATAAACCATCTCGAAATCGGGCTTGTATTTCTTGATAGAAGCATAGATAGTCTCGGGGCCGAAGCTCATAGAGGCGATATTAAAGGCGTTGCGATGGATTAGGCGAGTGGGGTCAGCCTCCATGATGTCGATGGCAGCTTTCAGTGCATCGGGCATATAGATCATATCCATGAGTGTGCCCTCCTTGATGGGGCAGGTGAATTTCTCACCGCGCACAGCATAATAGTAGATGTCTACAGCATAGTCGGTGGTGCCGCCGCCCGGAGGGGTAACATTGGAGATAACGCCAGGGAAGCGCACGGCGCGGGTGTCTACGCCATACTTTAGGAAGAAGTAGTCGCTAAGCAGTTCGGTGGTAACCTTGGTAACTCCGTACATTGTGCGGGGGCGCTGGATGGTGTCCTGCGGGGTATTTACGTGCGGGGTGTTAGGGCCAAACGAACCGATGGAACTGGGCGTGAACACGGCGCAACCGTTTTCCTTGGCCACTTCCAATACATTCCACAAACCATCGATACCAATCTTCCACGCCAATTTGGGCTTGCCCTCGGCCACCACGCTAAGCAGGGCGGCAAGGTTGTAGATGGTGTCGATGTTATACTTCTTCACCACGGCAGAGATAGCCTGACCATCGGTAACATCGCAAATCTCGGAAGGACCGCTTTCCAGCAACTCGCCCTTAGGCTCTGCACCAACGATATAACCGGCCACCACATTCTGGCCGCCGTAAATGGAACGTAGCGTCATAGTAAGCTCCGAGCCAATCTGACCCGTGGAGCCGATGATAAGAATCTTTTTCATTTTATGATTGTTTGTTTGATAGTTCCGGAAGTAGGCACACACGCTTTTAGGAGCGATATTCGGCGGAGCGAAAGGCTCATAATCCGCTTAGAAACCGCCTATGGCCGCGTGTTCGCTAACCGCGTGCAAAGATAATGTATTTTTGTGTGCAACGATTAATTTATATAGCGAAAAAATTAAGCGCCACAGCTATCATCTATTGATAACTGCGACGCTTGTATATTAAAAAATCAAATCTGCGCTCACTGCGTTGTGGTCGGAAAGATACAGTCCGTGCTTCAGAGCCGATGGCCAGACGCGCTCCAGCTTCACTCTCACCTTTGTGGAGACAAAGATAAAGTCTTTGCGGATACGCTCGCTGTCTTGGCAAAGGCCAAAGCCGTTGAAAGTCTCGGAGGGACCCTTCAGTTCCTCCGCCGCCTTGTGAGTATCCTGCATGGGGAAGTAGCCGGAGAGAATCTTGGTGTAGACGGGGTCGGAACTGGTGGTGTTGAGGTCGCCCATAAGGATAACCGGAAGTTCGTTCGTCATACGGCTCACGCGCTGCTTGATAAGCGTGGCGCCATTCACGCGCGAGAGGGCGCCCTCGTGGTCGAGGTGGGTATTCACCACCACCACACTTTTCATTGTGGCCTTGTCCTGGAGGATTGCCCAAGTAGCAATGCGCTTGTATTTGGCATCCCACCCTATTGAAGGCTCTTCGCTCTGAGGGGAGAGCCAAAAAGTGCCGCTACGCAGGAGGTTAAAGCGGCTTTTTCTGTAGAAAATGGGATTATATTCACCTTTGCGCGCACCATCATCGCGAGCCACCCCCACATGACCGTAGTCGGAAAGACTGGCAGCGATGTCGCTCAACTGATTATCCTTCACCTCCTGCAACCCTATCACATCCGATTTGCTTTTTACGAGGAAAGCTCCCACTTTCTGGTAGCGCATTTCCCAATTGTTGCGGCCATCGGCGCGGGAGTCGGTGCGGATATTAAAGGTCATCACTCTTAGGTTTACTATCCACCGTTTTTGATTGGCAAACACAGCCAATGCCAATGCCATTAAGCCCAAAAACAAAACGCCCCGCCTCATGAGTTTGCCTCCTTTCGTGTGGTGGCCACCTCACCTTGCTCTGCATCGGCGAGGTTTCCTTTTGAATCGGCCGCCGCGTTGCCTTTAGTATCTGATTCCACGACCTTGTGATTATACTCGTCCACACCTTCGGGGCGCTGGCGCTTCCATCGATTATGTGTCCACAGCCAGCGAGCAGGATCGCGGCGGATGTCTTCTTCCAACATCTGCATATAATGGCGCGTCAGTTCGTGCTCGCCATAATGACGCGGGTCGTCGGTCATCTTTATGAAGTCGCAATGATAATATCCGCGCTTTTTACGGCTCACTTCGCCATAAAATACGGCAGCATCCACCTTTTTGGCTATGCGCTCTGTGCCGGTAAAGACAGCGGTGTCCTGATTGAGGAAGGGAATCCACAGATGTGTGTTCTCGCGCTTGGGCGCTTGGTCGGAAATAAACCCGATAATATTCTTTGTGCCCTCGTTCTGCATGTGCACTATCCTGCGCAGCGATTCTTTCTTGTTGATATTCTCTCCGCCGTAGCGAGAACGGATTGCATAGAAGAGCCTGTCCATCACCTTGCTGTGAAGGCGCGAATATAATTGGGAACAATGGATACCGGGCGCCACCCACCATTGCAGCGAGGCGATATATTCCCAGTTGCAAAAATGGCCGAGATAAATAAAAACAAACTGTTTGCGATTTAAGACCTCCTCCATCTTCTCCACGCCGCTGAAAGTCATGCGGCGCATAAGGTTTTTCTTACTGATGGTGAGCGCTTTCATTGTTTCCACGAAGTAATCACAAAAAAAACGATAGAAACGCCGCTCTATGCGCAGGATTTCTTTCGGGCTCTTTTCGGGGAAACTATTGGTGAGGTTTTTCCGCACCACCTTTCGCCTGTATCTCACAATATAATACACCACGGGATACATTATATCCGAGAAGATATAGTGCACCCTCATCGGCAATAGCGAGATAAGGTAGGCAATGCAATATGAGATTTTGTATATCAAAGCGTTGATTGTGTTTTATTCGTTGTTGCCAAAAAGGCGGCAGAATTATTGCTCAAAGTTAATACAATTATTCCACAGGGGAGACGCTCTCGCTGTCAGTGGGGGCGATAAGCGCGGATATTATCCGCCACCGTCTGGGGCGGGATGGAGCTGAGGCAGCGCAAATCCCCCCACAGGCAGGGCTTGCTGCCAAAGATAGAGCAGGGGCGGCAATCCATCTCGGTTTGGAGTATTTTGCTCCCCGCCACGGGCATTCCTGTGAAGCCGGCCAGCGGATGGGTGGCCCCCCAAATGGAAAGTGTGGGCACACCGCTTAGGGCTGCGAGGTGCATATTGGCGGAATCCATGGTCACCATCACGTCCATGCGGTTCATAAGGCGGAGCTCCTTGTGCAAATCAATCTTTCCGATGAGCGAAAGCACGTTCTTTTGCTTCTTTTCCACAGCCTCGGCCCAACGGAGTTCTTTCTCGCCGCCACCAAACAGGAAGATTCTCATCTTGGGCTCGTGAGCCAGCATTGCGATAGCCTCTTCCATCATCCGGGGCGGATAAATCTTGCCTTCGTGGGCGGCAAAAGGCGCAATGCCCACCCAGAAAGCTCCGTCTCTCTCTCCTGTGAGCGGCAATAGCTCACTGATGTCGGCCTTGCCGCGCTCAAACATCCGCCACGGCTGGAGATTGACGGGGTAGCCCAGCCTTTCCAGCACATCGGCGTAGCGCTGGGGCGAACCCTCGAGCTGCGCCCTCACCTTATTATTCTGTCTCACCAAGCGGCGGCGCTCACGCCTGCCCTTATCTATCACCGCCACCTTCTTGCCGCGCAATCGGAAGCAGGAGCGAATTATCTTGGTGCGAATCACATCGTGCCAATCGGCCAAGGCGTCATAGCCCTCGCCAAGGAGCTCGCCGGCCAACCGCCTCATGCCCCAAAAACCGGGGTATTGCTTCAGATCCACCGCTCTGGCTTTCACATTCGGCGGCAAGCCCTCCATCAACTTCGTGGCCACGGGGCGGCAAAGCAGGGTAATCTCATCTTTGGGGTATTTGTCCGCAAAGGACTTTAATACGCTCATGGCCATCGCCACATCGCCCAAAGCAGAAAACCTCACAGCAAGAATCTTGGCCATATCTATCCTAATAATGAAATGCAAAATTAGCGTTTTCGCGCGAGCAACGCAAATCGATTACTCTCTTTTTGTCCGCTATAACACTAATAGAACTTCTTTGAGGAACTTTAGTATAAATTGCCTTACCATCGCGGCCTACAAACAGCCGCAGCAAATCTCATAAGAGCAACCAACCGCGCTCAAAAGAGCGAGACGCCATTCTCCTAAGAGCGATACGATAGCTTTTAAGAGCGCGCCCGTGTCCCCAAAGGTAATAATTGTACTCGAAGCGGGGGTCGAACCCGCACGCCGCTTTTCAGGGCAAGGGATTTTAAGTCCCTCGTGTCTACCTATTCCACCATTCGAGCATCTTTGCGGGCTTTCCAACCGGCTTTTTTCCGACCCACAATGATTTTTCGACTGCAAAATTACATCTTTCTATCCAAATGCGCAAGTTTGAACGCATTTTCCGCAAAGAATGATTGAGCAGACCAATATATTTTGACATTAAGTAACGCGCGCAGGCAGGCAGGAAAAGATTATTACCACACGCAATGGGGTGATTGAACTTGTAGGGACAGGTTTTGCAGCGTCCTCAGAATTTGAGATACGAAAATTTTGGAGTGATTTATACCTGCCCGAAAAATAACACAGCAATATTTTGATATTCACGCCATTAACCGCATCGGCCATCGCAGGCGCGTATAAAACCCGCCCCTACAGGTCTTGTTCTGCACGCCTCAATATGCGGCACTACACAAATGGGCGGACTTTGCCGGCGTCTCCGGCAAAACCCGCCCCATAGGTTCAATCAATACTTACTCCTACCTATTGCCTTTGGCGCGATTATGGGTGGTGCAAAGCATTTGGCAGTTGTCGGCACTGGTGGCGCCGCCCTTGCTCCACGCCGTCACGTGGTCGGCGTCCATCTCTGACAACTTCCATATCTTTTGGGCGTTGGCCGCGGGGCCGATGGCGCACAGCGGGCAGTTGCTGATGCCTTTTTCAATGGCTTCCGCCGTCTGCTTTTTGTAGACAGCGCGCTTTGTGGCCTCGTCAAAGACGCGAATATCCAGCAACCGCTTGTCCTGGCAGCCGCCAAGGATATATTCAAAGATGCCCTTGCGGTTCTTCACAAACGGGTCGCCGTAAAGGTCGCGCACCTGCTTATGCACCTCCGCAGAGTCGTAACCATGGTGGTGGTAAGTTTCGTAAAGCCTGCCCCACTCTAATCCGCACATCTCTTTCTCCACGTCGGTGAAGACAGAACCGACCCAATCGATGACAGCATTAAAGTAGGTGCACAGTTCATCTATATTATTGTCGCGGCGATGTAGGCTCATATACTTTTCCACCTTGCCTTTGCTCACCCACTGCAGCGCGCACTCCAAATAGTCCTGCCTATTCACCGCGCCCTTGACATAATGCCTCCACTTTTGGATATTGGAGTTCTGGGAATTGCTAAACTCTTTCTTGGCCAGCGTTACAAACTCGCCGGAATAGACGGCGTTGAGCAATTCTTGATGATTGAGGGGCACTCCGGCGATATTCACGGTCTCAAACCATTTGCGTATCTCGTCTTCAGTGCCCTCGCATTCATACACCAGCAGTTTGGTATCCTCGATGCGTTGCAGCAAGTTGTGCGCGATACTGTCGCAATATTGCGGAATGCCGTTGTCATCGATGATAGCCAGTTTGTGAGTGAGGAAACGGCCCAGCGAAGTGATGCGTTGCTGGCCGTCCAAGACCTCAAAGGTGTCTTCGCCCGTCTTGTTGAAATAGAGCACGCCCAAGGGGTAGCAATGCAAGGCCGACTGTATCACGGCCACGTCCTTTTTACCGTCAGCGTAGATATAGTTGCGCTGATATTCGGGCTGAATAGTGAGGCGGCCGCCCAGCCCGTAGAGACCCTTGCCCTCCAGTTCGTTGTAAACAAACCCCTTGCAAATGTCGCCTACCGTGTAGGCCTTCAGTGTAGTTTTCATAATATTTCTATTGCTTTTTGCGGATTAGAATGCGAGCATATTTGCGGACACCATTAACGAAAGGGTAGCCAAAATTGTAATCATCAATATTTGTGTTCACCATTTGGCCAACAATTTCAAACTGTTCGGGGCAATATTTGTCGAGAAAGGAAATCGGCACGCCCATAACGCCGTCATAATCACTGGGGATAGCATCGGTAAAGGGCACTTCGATGGCATCGTAGTTATCGTAATGCTTATATTCGGTCTGCCCTTTTATCTCTTTGTGCTTACTGTATTTGAAATTGTCCGCCATCGTCATCAACTGCAAGGGTTGGTGGCGGCGGCCGTGCTCAAGGTTAGTAAACCAATACGTGTTTCCCATTTTCTGGAAACCTCCAGAAGGTTTTATAAATTCTTTAGCGCCATTACTAATTCCCAACCATAATTTATTCTCCTTTATCAACGGAAACACCTCTTTATAAGTAATGGCATTCATATTACCTATTATAAGACACTCCTTTTTCGCCGCCACAATCCATTGCAAAAACTCCCTAAACAGCGAAAATGGCGGATTGGTAACAATAATATCGGCCTCATCCCTAAGGCGTGTAACTTCTCTGCTATGAAAATCGCCGTCTCCCTCAAGATAGCACCATTGCAGGTCATCAATGTCTATACGCCCGTCGCCGGTGGTGTCGCGCGACAAGACAAAAATCTTGCCGTGCGTCTGCGTCTTGGCGGGGTCATACTGCGGCGCATCTGTTTCAAACAATGTGAGCTGGATTGGGCCCTTATATTTCTTACTTTGGTAAGCATAACTGGTGGAAATCAGTTTTTTCAGTCCAAATCGCTGGAAATTTTGGGCGAAATAGCGCGTGAAATTGCTCCATTCGGGGTCATCACAAGGAAGGAGCACCGTCTTGTCGCGAAATACATCCTTATTGTATTCCACATAGGCCTCCATTTCGCGGGCGATGTCGTTATACTGGGTATAAAACTCATCGTTTTTCGCCGCCTTAGCATTAGATAAAGTTGTGTTTGCCATACGCGATTGATAGTTGGTTAGACCAAAACAGCATAATACTATCAATCGCCTACGCACAAAGAAAGCGTGATGCTTCTTATGCGTTAAGCTTCGAGGTATGCCCAGGAATTGGAACCCCGTCCCGTCTATAAGAATGCACCACGCCTTAAGGCGCGAATACATTGCTACACATAGACGGGATTAGAGGCTGCCATATCCTGACACCCCACAATCTCTATTACTTCTGAGCGTGTTTTATTCCAAATTGTTTCCTGGGCATTTTGGCTTAACGCGAAATAATAGCAAATGCTTCTTTGAGTTTGGGATTTCTCCCCCAAACCGACAGCAAAATTACAGAATAATTTCCAATATATCAGTTTTTACAATCCCAATTCTCGCAAAGACATAAATAAATTTCGCAATAACATAAATAATTCCCGCGAAGACATAAATAAATTTCGCAATGGCATAAATAATTCCCGCGAAACCACAGGCAAAAAGCCTCCTCTCGCGATTTTTCCCCGAGAAAGTTTGCGTTAACAGTGCTGTAACAATAACTAAACAGTACTGTAACAATAACTA
>CAZQVW010000125.1:0-8254 GCA_964596865.1 uncultured Bacteroidaceae bacterium | reverse complement strand
GCCAAGGTGATCAACCTCGACAAGGAGGCCGAGCCCGACATCTACGGCGCCATCAAGAGGGATGCCCTGCTTGAGAACGTTACCGTGGACAAGGACGGCAAGATTGACTTCGCCGACAAGAGCGTTACCGAGAACACCCGCGTAAGCTATCCTATCTATCACATCAACAACATTCAGCGCCCCGAGAGCGAAGGCCCCGCTGCCAAGCAGGTAATCTTCTTGAGCGCCGATGCCTTTGGTGTGCTGCCCCCAGTAAGCATCCTCACTCCGGAGCAAACGAAGTATTACTTCCTGTCTGGCTTCACAGCTAAATTGGCCGGCACCGAGCGCGGTATCACCGAGCCCACTCCTACTTTCTCCGCTTGCTTCGGCCAGGCATTCCTGGAGCTCCACCCCACCAAATACGCAGAGGAGCTGGTTAAGCACATGGAGAAGAGCGGCGCCAAGGCCTATCTGGTGAACACCGGTTGGAACGGCACCGGCAAGCGTATCTCCATCCGCGATACCCGCGGCATCATCGACCGCATCCTTGACCACGAAATCGACAAGGCTCCCACAAAGAAGATTCCTTACTTCGATTTCACCGTGCCCACAGAGCTGGAAGGCGTGAACAAGGACATCCTCGACCCGCGCGACACCTACGCTGATCCTAAGCAGTGGGACGAGAAAGCCAAAGACCTGGCTGCTCGCTTCATCAAGAACTTTAAGAAGTATGAGGGCAACGAAGCCGGTAAAGCACTGGTAGCCGCCGGCCCGAAGCTCGACTAATTCTTATCCATTCAGATACCCCGTATTATAATAGGTAGTAATACATTATTATAATACATAATAAACCGGTTTCGCCGTAAACATTTCGGCGGAACCGGTTTTGTTTTTATATATCCGCAGGAGAAAACGCGAAACGGCGGGGAGAAGGCAACAAAGCGCAAAGAGAAACTATCAAAGCGCGGAGAGAAACCGGAAAATCCCGCGAAAAGACTAACGCACCGGAGGGAACGCTGCTGCACACCGGAGGGAACGCTGCTGCGCACCGAGGGGAGCGTTGTTGCGCACCGAAGGAAACGCCAGCGCTATCTCGGGAAAAAAGGAATTCATCAGCAAGATAATTAGAGTGTTTGCGCAGAATTTACTAACTTTGCGGGATATTCCAACAAAACACACCTTTTTATAAATCAATGAACGAAGAATTGTTTTCCAAACTACCTTATAAGATTGCAGACCTAGGGCTAAAGACTTTCGGACGCGAAGAGATACGTATCGCACAGCACGAAATGCCTGGTTTGATGGCCCTAAGAGAGAAATATGGCAGTGAACAACCGCTGAAAGGCGCCCGAATAATGGGGTCGCTCCACATGACAATCCAAACAGCTATGCTCATCGAGACACTATTGGCGCTGGGCGCTGAAGTGAGGTGGGCATCCTGCAACATCTATTCCACCCAAGACCACGCCGCAGCCGCCATCGCCGCTGACGGTGTGCCCGTATTCGCGTGGAAAGGCGAGAGTCTGGAGGATTATTGGTGGTGTACGCTGCAAGCAATGAATTTCCCCGAGGGGTGTCCCAACATGATTGTGGACGATGGCGGCGATGCCACCCTTATGATCCACCTCGGAGTGAAAGCAGAGGACGACCCATCGATTTTAGACACCCCCTCCACCAGTGACGACGAGCGCGAACTGAAGAAAATCCTGAAGCGTGTCCTGAAAGAGCAGCCCCGCCGCTGGCACGACACTGCCGCCCAAATCAAGGGCGTGTCGGAAGAGACCACCACCGGTGTCCACCGCCTATATAACATGCAGGCGAAGGGCGAACTGCTGTTCCCCGCGTTCAACGTAAACGATTCCGTTACCAAGAGCAAGTTTGACAACCTTTATGGCTGCCGCGAGAGTTTGGTGGACGGCATCAAGCGCGCCACCGATGTGATGATTGCCGGCAAGACGGCCGTGGTGTGCGGCTACGGCGAGGTGGGCAAAGGTTGCGCGCAGGCATTGAAGAACTATGGCGCCAAGGTATTGGTTACGGAGGTGGATCCCATCTGCGCTTTGCAGGCCGCAATGGAGGGCTACGAGGTGGTTACGATGGAGGAGGCCGCTCCCCGAGGCAATATCTTCGTTACCACCACCGGCAACATCGATGTCATCACCGTGGAGCACATGAGCCGTATGCCCGATGAGGCCATCGTATGCAATATCGGTCATTTCGACAGTGAGATACAGGTGGAGAAGCTCAAACAGGTGGAGGGCATAAAGCGCACCACCATCAAGCCGCAGGTAGACAGTTATTTATTCCCCGATGGCCACCATATCACGCTGCTGGCCGATGGGCGGTTGGTAAACCTCGGCTGCGCCACGGGCCACCCCAGTTTTGTGATGAGCAATAGTTTCACCAACCAGACGTTAGCACAGATAGAACTGTTCCGCAATCATTACGAAAAGGGCGTCTATGTGTTGCCCAAGAAATTAGACGAGGAAGTGGCGCGCCTGCATTTGGAGCGCATCGGCGCCCACCTAAGCCACCTCACCCCCGAGCAGGCCGCCTATATCGGAGTGGCGCAAGAGGGACCGTTCAAAAGCGAATACTACCGCTATTAGGCCATCCACTTTATAAAGAGAGCCTCGCCCCTACCCCATCGGCGCGCTCGCCCTTTCATCTTCCACCCATAAACACACATTCAACCCAACAGCAATGCAAATCCTAAAGAAAATCGCCCCCGATGTGGCGGCAATAGTATTTTTCATCCTCATCGGAGTGGTCTATTTCTTCACTCCGCTGAGCCAAGGACTGGTATTGACGGGCTCCGACCACACCGGCGCCATCGGTAGTGGCGTGGAGCTCACCGACTACCACAACCGCACCGGCGAAGAGACCCGCTGGACCAACTCATTGTTCAGCGGAATGCCCACATATCAAATCTCACCGTCCTATCATTCGCGCTCGGCGTTGAGCGCACTGCGCAGTGTCTACGAACTGGGCTTGCCCACGGTGGTAATGTATGTATTTATCCTATTATTGGGCTTCTATATATTGATGCGCGCCATTGGCTATAAGCCCATGCTGTCTGTGCTGGGCGCAATAGCGTGGGCGTTCTCCTCATACTTCTTTATTATCATCGGAGCGGGGCATATATGGAAATTGCTCACGTTGGCCTTTATCCCGCCCACGATAGCGGGCATGGTCTTATGCTATAAAGGGAAATATATCTGGGGCGGCGCTGTGCTGGCATTGTTTTTGGCGTTCCAGATATTGAGCAACCACCTCCAGATGACGTATTATTTCCTGCCGGTGATGCTGCTAATGTGGATTGCCTACCTGATAGAAGCCATAAAGCAGAAATGGATGCCGCGCTTTTGGAAGGCCACGCTCACTATGATGGGAGCTGCGGTGATTGCCGTGTGCGCCAACCTGCCCAACCTCTATCATACCTATCAATACAGCAAGGAAACCATGCGCGGACGCAGCGAATTGGCCGCGCCCGGCACATCTCACAGTAGCGGACTGTCCGCTGAATACATCACGCAGTGGTCGTATGGCATAGACGAGACGCTCACCCTCCTTATCCCCAACGCAAAAGGCGGCGCCAGCGTGCCCCTTAGCCAAAACGAGATTGCAATGGAGAAAGGGCAGTACCCGCAGGTGTATAACCAGATAGGAATGTATTGGGGCAACCAGCCCGGCACGTCCGGTCCCGTCTATGTGGGCGCGTTTGTGCTGATGTTGTTCTTCTTAGGACTGTTTGTGGTGAAAGGACCAATGAAATGGGCACTTTTGATAGCGACAATATTGTCTGTCTTGATGTCGTGGGGCCACAACGCAATGTGGTTTACCCAATTCTGCATCGACCACGTTCCGCTCTACAACAAATTCCGCACCGTTTCATCGGCGTTAGTGGTGGCCGAGTTCACAATCCCCCTGCTGGCAGTGATGGCGCTGGCGCGCGTGCTGAAAGAAAAGCAGGCGGTGCTGGGCAATAAGATGTGGAAACTGTGGGTGAGCTTCGCCCTGACGGGAGGCGTGGCCTTATTATACGCAGTATGCCCGGGATTGTTCGCACCGTTTGTGTCGCTCAACGAGGCCGACCAACTGGCGCAGTACCCCCAAATTCTTGACGACCTCAAAACCGTGAGGGAGGCCATCTTCAGTGCCGATGCTTGGAGGAGCTTTGTGATTATTCTGATAGGCACCGCCATTCTGCTGGTGTATCTCAAGAGTAAGCTCCACGCGGTGGTGGCAGTGGTGGCTCTGACCCTGCTGTGCCTGATAGATATGTACAGTGTGAACAAGCGCTACCTCAACGACAGCATGTTTGTCTTTCCGCAGGACATCACCGCCAGTTTCCAAAAGACTACTGCCGACGAATTTATCCTAAAAGACAAGAGCCCCGACTACCGCGTACTGAATTTCACCACCAACACCTTCAACGAGAACGAGACTTCCTATTATCATAAGTCGATTGGCGGATATAGCGCCGTAAAATTAGGGCGTTATCAGGATTTAATCAATCGCCATATCTCGCCAGAGATGAACGCATTCATCAGCGCGTTTAATAAGGTGCAGGGAAAGATGGAATTGCTCCCAGCCGACAGCGTTATTCCCGTTTTGAATATGCTCAACTGCAAATATTTCATCCTCGGCACGCAGGAAACCGGCCCTATCGCGGTGAAAAACCCCTACGCGATGGGCAACGGTTGGTTTGTGGACGACATAAAATTTGTGGACACGCCAAACCAAGAGATTGACGCCCTCTCTACTATCAATCTCCGCCACTCTGCCGTGGCCGACAAGAGCTTTAAGGAGATTCTTAAGGGGACCGGCGCAGCAAAAGCCTCCCACGACTCACTTTCCATCGTAGCGCTCACTCATTACGAGCCAAACGCACTGGAATACAAGGTGTCTTCTCCGAAAGGCGGCGTGGTAATCTTCTCCGAAATCTATTACCCGGGCTGGAAAGCCACTATCGATGGCAAACCTCTGGAATTGGGCAGGGCCAATTATGTCTTGCGCGCTGCCGCAGTGCCCGCCGGCAATCATATAGTGAAAATGGAATATAAACCTCAGTCAGTGAATATTACAGAAACCATAGCATACGTGGCCATAATCTTATTGATTTTGGCTTTCGTGGGCGCAATCTTCTATTCAGTTTGGCGCGCCCGCAAAGACGGCTTCGGTCAAAAGATGTAGACCACTGCCCGTGACGCAAAATAGCGCAACAGTGCGACCCCGCTCGGTGGGGCACGCACTTATCTCTTGTGCAATCATCTTTACACCTCATATAATCATCTCTATACCCCGTGTAATCATCTCTACACCTCATATAATCATCTTAATATCCCGCATAATCATCTCTATACCCCGTGCAATCATTTTAATACCCCGTGCAATTATCTTTATATCTTGTACAATCATTTCAATCACTCATAACGCATTTTTCTTACCACAATGAATAAGCCATCTATCCCAAAAGGCACGCGCGACTTCTCCCCCGTGGAGATGGCCAAGCGCAATTATATTTTTAACACCATCCGTCAGGTGTACGCCCTGTATGGTTTTCGCCAAATAGAGACTCCGGCGATGGAAAACCTCTCCACACTGATGGGGAAATACGGTGAGGAGGGCGATAAGCTCCTTTTCAAGATTCTTAACTCGGGCGATTTTCTGAAAGGCATCGCTCCCGCCGACATCGAGGGCGGAGCCACGGGCCATTTGGCCGCCCGCCTGTGCGAAAAAGGCCTGCGCTACGACCTCACGGTGCCTTTCGCGCGCTATGTGGTGCAGCATAGAGACGAACTTCAGCTCCCGTTTAAGCGCTATCAAATCCAACCAGTATGGCGCGCCGACCGCCCGCAGAAAGGTCGCTACCGCGAGTTTTATCAATGCGACGCCGATGTGGTGGGGAGCAACTCGCTTTGGAATGAGGTGGAGCTCGTCCAGATTATCGACGAGGTCTTTTCGCGCTTTGGCGTGAGGGTGAGCATCCGCATCAACAATCGCAAGATTTTGGCCGGATTAGCAGACGTCATCGGCGAGCCGGACAAGTTGGTGGCCCTCACTACAGCCATCGACAAGCTGGATAAAATCGGTATTGACAACGTAAAAGCCGAGCTCCGCGATTCCGACATATCTCCCGAGGGCATAGAGAAACTGAATCCCCTGTTCACCATCGGCGGTAGCAACGAGCAGCGGCTCACCGCCATCGCCGAAATGCTCAAGGGCGACGAGGCCGGCGAAAAAGGCGTGGAGGAAGTGAGATTTGTCTTGGACGCACTGCGCCCGCTCAACATTAAAAACGAAATACTGCTGGATCTCACGCTTGCTCGCGGATTAAATTACTACACCGGTTGCATCTTTGAAGTTAAGGCCCTGGATGTGGAGATTGGTTCCATCACGGGAGGCGGCCGTTACGACAATCTCACGGGCATCTTCGGATTGCCGGGCCTTAGCGGTGTGGGCATCAGTTTTGGCGCCGACAGGATTTATGATGTCCTCAATCAATTGGACCTCTATCCCAAGGATGCCATCGGCGGTACCACCGTCTTGTTTATCAATTTCGGCGATAAGGAGGCCGCGCGCTGCATAGAGATAGCTTCCGCCCTGCGTGCCCACGGCATTGCCACCGAACTGTATCCCGATAGCGCCAAGATGAAAAAGCAGATGGCCTACGCCAACGCACAAAACATTCCCTTTGTGGCGCTTGTGGGCGAGAGCGAATTAGAGGCCGGCATCGTTTCGCTCAAAGACATGGCCAGTGGCGAGCAGGCCCAGATGAGCGTAGACGAACTGGTAGAGAAATTAGGGTAAGCCCCACCATATACAAAAGCAGAGGCCGCACACGGATAATGTGCGGCCTCTGCTTTTGTGTTATTAGTGGTATCAGAACGGCAGGTCGTCTGAAGAATCACCGGAAAGGGGGTCGTCTCCACCGGCCAGTGGGTCGTTAGGAGGAATAGCGGCATTGCCCGTTGCGGAAGGCGCAACTGTGGAGGTGGCAGGCGGTGGTATGGGCGCTCCGGAAGTGGCAGGCGCAGCGGCAGGCTGGGCAGAATAAGTGGGAGTGGCCGTTGGCGATGGCGGAGTGATATGCGCCACGCGCCAAGCTCTCACACTGTTATAGAAACGGCCGTTGTATTCGCGGGCATCGATGTCGATGTCCACAGCCACATCGTCACCGGCCTTGATATTAAACTGTTTCAACCTATCTTCGCCGAACACACTGAACACGCAATGGCGGGGATAGGGCTGGTCGTAGGACTCCAATACAAATTCCTGCACCATCCACGAGCCGCGGGCGTTTTGGCCCGTGCGAGGCTCTAAGGCGTAGGTAATTTTTCCTTGTATAGTAGGCATAATGTAAGTGATTTTCTTTGTTTTACGTATTATTTATCGGCCATAAAGCCCAAGAGGAATTACTGCTTGTCGCCTTGTTCCCACGGCAGGAGTTGCGCACTGGCAGGAGTCTGGGGCATATCCGGCGCAGAAGCACCAATGGGCGGCATTCCTGGCATTGTGGACGTCTGGGGCGCACCTGCGGGCACCACAGCTATAGCGCGGAAATCGTTGAACCACCGATTGTTATATTCGTGAGCATCCACCGACAGGGTTACTCTCACTTGTTGGCCCACCTGAAGATTAAATGTGTCTATATTAGCATCTGCCACCGTAAAAACACATTTTCTGGGATATTGCCCTTGTGTCTCGATGACATAATCTTGGCGTCGCCAGATGTTGCCTGTGCGCTGGGAAGTACCTTGGCGCGCCTCCAACACATGCGTAATCGTTCCTTCTATCTCAATTTGCATAAAAAATGTTGTTTGTGTGTTATTACGTGCGAAGTTACCGCTTTTTTATTAATCCGTCGCCAAAATCCGCAAGATTTTCTGCAAAAACGCCACAAATAGTCCCAGCTTATTCTTTCCGGCATAGAGGGCAGAATTAAAAAAGCGCGACAAGAGTACACCTTATTTATATATAGTATCACCATATTTGTATAAAACATCGCCTTATTACTATATAGCATTACCTTATTTATATATAGCGACACCTTATCTATACCTCGCACGACTTTATGTCAATACAAATCGATTTTTTTGCGCGCTAATTCGATTTCATGGCCTTTTGCGGCGACTTCCAATCGTTTTGACTATCGTTAACAGTGCTGTAACAATAACTAAACAGTACTGTAACAATAACTAAACAGTACTGTTAAGTTATTGTTACAGCACTGTGAACGCAAACTAACGCGGGATTTTTTGGAATCTTA
>CAZQVW010000124.1:0-8286 GCA_964596865.1 uncultured Bacteroidaceae bacterium | reverse complement strand
TTTGAAAAATGAGCGTGAAAAAAGAATTCTTTCCCGTGCTCGTGCGAAAAATGACTGTCCAAATTCCCACATCCAATCGTTTTGACTATCGTTAACAGTGCTGTAACAATAACTAAACAGTACTGTAACAATAACTAAACAGTACTGTTAAGATAATGTTACAGCACTGTGAACGCAAACTAACACGGGGTTTTGTGGCTTTTCCACGCGAAATTCTGAAATTCTCACGGGAAAAAGTCAAATTGTCACGACCAAAAAGCGAGTTATCGCAACTAAAAATTGAGTTGTCGCGTGATTTTCCGTTTCTGTGCTACGGTTTGTTTTTTCTGTGCTATGGTTTGTTTTTTCTGCGCTACGGTTTGTCATTCCTGTGCTACGGTTTGTTTTTCCTGCGCTACGCTTTGTCGTACCTGTGCTGCGTTTTGTCGTTCCTGCGCTACGGTATTTCTGTCATTATCCGAGTCTTGGTAATATGCTATTGTATTAGACTGCAATTTTTTCGCTTTCCGATATGTGATAATTGGATATTTGGATATAATGTTGTAACTTCGCACTATTATTTCCGCTGAAATAGAAAATTTACACACTATGTTTGAGATTGTAAGGAAAGAGCAATATTCGCAGAATGTCTTTCGTTTAGACGTGGAGGCACCGCTGATTGCCAAGAGCCGCAAAGCTGGCAACTTTGTGATAGTAAGAGCCGGAGAAAAGGGCGAGCGTATCCCATTGACCATCGCCGACAGTTATGACGGCAAGATTGTTTTGGTGGTGCAGCAGGTGGGTGTGAGCACTCACAAGATTTGTTCACTGAACGTGGGCGATTGCCTCACCGATGTGGTGGGCCCGTTGGGGCACCCCACAGATATTGCCAATTACGGTACGGTGCTTTGTGCCGGTGGCGGTGTGGGCGTGGCGCCGATGCTGCCTATCATCCGCGCACTGAAGGCCTGCGGCAATAAGGTGATTTCCGTTTTGGCCGGCAGGACAAAAGATCTCATCATTATGGAGAAGGAGGTGAGAGAGGCCTCGGATGAAGTAATTATTATGACCGACGACGGCAGTTACGGCCAAAAAGGTGTGGTTACCGTGGGTATGGAGCAGGTAATCCAGAGGGAAAAGGTGGACAAGTGCTTTGCCATCGGTCCCACAGTGATGATGAAATTCTGCTGCCTCCTCACCAAGAAATATAATATCCCCACCGATGTGTCGCTCAATACGATTATGGTGGACGGCACGGGCATGTGTGGCGCCTGCCGCATCACGGTGGGCGGCAAATTGAAGTTCGTCTGTGTAGACGGGCCGGAATTTGACGGTCACGAGGTGGATTGGGACGAAATGATGTCGCGCTTGCGCCAAGACACCAACAAAATTCCTACCGAGGAGACCGCCCAAGACCATCAAGGCGAGGCTGCTCAGCCCCTTGAGAGCGAACAGATGGCTCCACCCACAGTCAAGCTCACGATGAAGGAGCGCATGGAAATCCCCCGCGTTCAGATGCCCGAATTGGAGCCCGCTTATCGCGCCCACCAGTTGAAAGAGGAGGTAAACCTCGGGCTTACGCCCCAGCAGGCGCAGCGGGAGGCCCTTCGCTGCATTCAATGTAAGAAGCCCGGCTGCGTGGAGGGTTGCCCCGTGAGCATCAATATCCCCGCGTTCATCCATGAGATTGCCGAAGGGCGCCCCCAAGAGGCCAATCGCATCATTCGCCAATATAGTTCGCTGCCCGCTGTGTGTGGACGCGTATGCCCGCAGGAAAAGCAGTGCGAATCGCGCTGTATCCACCTTAAGATGAAATCCCAGCCCGTGGCAATCGGTTATTTGGAGCGCTTCGCTTCCCAATCGGGGGCAGTGGCCTCGGCGCAGGAGGTGAAGAGCAACGGAATCCGTGTTGCCGTAGTGGGCAGTGGGCCTGCCGGATTGTCCTTTGCCGGAGAAATGGCCGGTTTTGGCTTCAGTGTTACCGTATTCGAGGCTCTCCACGAATTGGGCGGTGTGCTCCGCTATGGTATCCCCGAATATCGCCTCCCCAATACGGTGGTGGACGCGGAGATAGACAACCTGAAAAAACAGGGAGTGGACTTCCAAACAGATTGTATCATTGGTAAGACCATTAGTGTGGACGAACTCTTGCGCGATGGCTACAAAGGAATCTTCGTGGCCTCCGGCGCCGGTCTTCCCCGCTTTATGAATATCTCGGGGGAGAACCTAAAGAATATCCTTTCCAGTAATGAATACCTCACTCGCGTGAATCTGATGGATGCTTCCAATCCCGCCAGCGATACTCCCGTGGTGATGGGCAAGAAAGTGATGGTTGTGGGCGGCGGAAACACCGCCATGGATTCCGTGAGGACCGCCCTGCGCCTCGGTGCGGAGCAAGCCACCATTGTCTACCGCCGTTCGGAGGAGGAAATGCCTGCGCGCAAGGAGGAGGTGAAGCACGCCAAAGAAGAGGGCGTCCGTTTCCTCACTCTCCACAACCCCATTGAATACCACGCCGATGAGCAGGGCAATGTGAAGGAGGTGGTTCTCCAAAAAATGCACCTTGGCGAGCCCGATGAGAGCGGCAGGCGCTCGCCTGTGCCCATAGAGGGCGAGACCGAGACCATGCCCGTGGACGAGGTGATCGTGGCTGTCGGCGTCAGCCCCAATCCCATCGTTCCCCGCTCGGTGAAGGGCTTGGAATTGGGTCGCAAAAATACTATCGCCGTAAACGACAATATGCAATCCTCCATCCCTGTAATCTACGCCGGAGGCGACATCGTCCGCGGCGGAGCTACTGTGATTTTGGCCATGGGCGATGGCAAGCGTGCCGCAAAAGCTATGGCTTCGCAACTACTTTCTTCTGCCGCTTCATGAGAAAACTCCTTATTATATTATTAACTCTGCTGCTTATCTGCGGCAGTACTACTCCCGCCCTTGCGCAAAAAAATCACAAGGGCAAGGCTTCTGTCAGCAATGCCCGCAATCATAAGGCCAACGGCAAGGTGTCTTCCAAGCATGCCACATCGAAATCCCGTTCTGCCAATGAAGACGAACTGGAAGAGGAGGAGGACGACACGCTCCACTTGTCTATCGAATTTCTGGAGGCCACCCAGAAGATTATCTTCGTGGATAGTATGGTGGTGGACAGTGCCACTTTCCTCAATCATATCCATTTGGATTCTTCCTGCGGAAAAATGCTGTATGCCAACGCTCTGCCCCCATCTCTGGCCACTAATGCCGTGGGCATAGCCTATGTAAACGGTTTTGGCGACAGGCTGATTTTTGCCCAGAAGCAAAAGGACGGTTCTTCGCGGCTGATGGAATCGTATCTGTTCGGCGCAGACTGGAGCGCTCCCGTACCATTAAAGGGTATAGACGAGGCCAACACCTCCGAGGACGCCCCCTTTGTCATGGACGACGGCACCACTCTCTATTTCCGCCGTGATAGCAGTATTTTCCTTACCCGCTATTCCAGCGATGACAAGGAATTTCTGACGCCGGAGAACATAGGGCTGCCGTTCAACTACCCTGCCGCCAACCTCCTGCTTTGCATTGACGAGGTAAACCAGCTGGGCTGGTTTGTAAGCAATCGTCATCAGCCAAACGGCAAGGTATGTATCTATGTGTTCATTCCCACCGACACACGCGACACTTACGACTCCTCTCTTTCGCGCGACAGTCTGACACTTCTGGCCTCTATTCATAGTATCGCCGCCACCCAGATTAATCATCAAGCCGATGTGAAGGCCGCTCGCGAGCGACTGGCCAAAATAAGGGGCGGAAAAAATGGAGATGTCGCAAACGGAAAGTCCCCTGCCGCCAACGGGGAGAGCGCATCTGTGGTAGATCTGAATTTTGATGTGGCCAACGGCATCACCTACCACAAAATAGAGGATTTCCGCAATGCGGAGGCGCGCAAATTGGCCGGCGATTGGGTGGTGGAGAATTTTAGGCGTACCCAATTGGCCAATCTCCTACAAGAAAACCGCAATAAATACGGCGCTTCCAATTCTGCTGCTGAAAAAAAAGCCCTCGCCGCAATCATTCTGAGGCAAGAGCACGAACTGGAGTCTATGGATAGCCTCCTCCCTCAGATGGCCAACAAAATTCGCAAGCTCGAACAGAGCGAAAAACGATAAAAATATGTATTATTCCCCATCAGAACTTATTATCAACCCCGACGGTAGCATCTTCCACCTCCATTTGAAGCCCGAGCAACTGGCAAAAAAAATAATTCTTGTGGGAGATCCCGGGCGCGTAAACACAGTGGCCGCTCATTTCGACACCAAAGAATGCGAAGTGGAGAGCCGCGAGTTTCATACCATCACCGGCACATACAGGGGCAAGCGCCTCTCGGTGGTTTCCACCGGTATCGGTTGTGATAACATCGATATTGTGCTCAACGAACTGGACGCCTTGGCAAATATCGACTTCCAAAAGCGAACAGACAAGATGCTCACCACCTCGCTGGAGATTGTGAGGGTGGGCACCTGCGGCGGTCTCCAGCCCGAGACCCCACTGGGCACTTTTATTGCCTCCGTCAAAAGTATCGGTTTCGATGGCTTGCTGAATTTCTACGCTGGCAGAAACGAGGTGTGCGACCTTAGGATGGAGGCGGTCTTTAAGGAACACATGAATTGGCCGTCTCTTTTGGCTGCGCCCTACGTAATAGATGCTGATGCCGAATTGGTACAGCGCATTGCCGGAAAAGAAATGGTGCGCGGCATTACTATCGCCTGCCCGGGCTTCTTTGGCCCACAAGGAAGGCGCCTGCGTATCCCTTTGGCCGACCCCGAGCAAAATGCCAAGGTGGAAAGTTTTCGCTATGGCGACCTGAAAGTGTGCAATTTCGAGATGGAAAGCAGTGCGGTGGCGGGATTATCGCGACTGCTGGGTCATAAAGCCATGACTTGCTGCATGGTGATAGCCAATCGCTTGGCTGGCACTGCCAACGCGGGTTACAAAGCCACCATCGACGACCTAATATCCCTTGTTTTGGAAAGGATTTGATGAATACCACTCCTATCGACACCATTTGCGCTATTGCTACCGGTGCGGGCGGCGCTTTGGGCATCGTGCGCGTCTCCGGACCAAAATCAATAAGCATTGTTGATAATATCTTCAGTGGGAAAACGCCGCTGACGCAGGTCTCCAGCCATACCATCCACTTTGGTAATATCGTGGAGAGGGACGGCGCTGTGATAGACGAGGCTTTGGTCTCCGTTTTCATCGCTCCGCATTCCTACACCGGCGAAGACAGCATAGAGATTTCGCTCCATAATTCCCCCTATATCTTAAATCGCGTTATCCAGCGCCTTTCAGACGAGGGCGCACGCTTGGCTGAGCCCGGGGAGTACACCATGCGCGCCTTTCTCAACAAAAAAATGGATCTCGCTCAGGCGGAAGCCGTGGCCGACCTCATCAGTGCACAATCCAAGGTCTCCCACGATATTGCCCTCTCGCAGATGCGCGGCGGTGTGAGCCAGAGACTTACCGGTCTGCGCCAACAGTTGCTAAGATTGGCCACCCTTTTGGAATTAGAACTGGATTTTTCCGAAGAAGATGTGGAATTTGCCGACCGCGAAGAGCTCCTTTCGCTCGCCACACAGACTGCCGACGAAATCCACCGCCTTTCCTCCACTTATTCCGACGGCAACGCGCTGATGCAAGGCGTACCTGTGGCAATTATCGGCGCTCCCAACGTGGGAAAAAGCACGCTGCTCAATGCCCTTGTGGGCGATGAGAAAGCTATCGTGGCTCCCGAGGCCGGCACCACCCGAGACACCGTGGAAGACACCGTCAATATCCATGGCATCCTCTTCCGCATTATCGATACTGCCGGATTGCGCCACACCTCAAACGCAATAGAAAAACAAGGCATCGCCCGCGCCAAGAAAGCGGCCCAAAAAGCGCGCATTATCCTGATGATGAGTGAGCCGGGTGTGCCCTTTCCCGATATAGAAGTGCGCTCCGATCAAATAGTTATCCGCATTCTTAACAAGACTCCCCAATTTCAGGCCATAAATGGCATCGGCCTCTCCGGACTAAAGCAACAAATGGCCGATTCTCTCCCCGTCCCCCAAGACAATTCCGTTCTTATTACCAATCATCGCCACAAAGCTGCTCTGGATAGCGCTTTCGCCTCTCTTTCTCGCTTTATCGATGGCCTTAATAGTGGCCTCACCCCCGATCTCCTCGCCGAAGACCTCCGTCTTGCCCTCTCCCAATTGGGCGAAATCACCGGCGAAATCACCAGCGACGATATTCTCCATTCCGTCTTCGCAAATTTCTGCATCGGAAAGTAGACATTCCGTATGAAAAAGGGCTGTAGATTAATCCAACTCCTTTATTGAGATGGCAAAACCGCCGCCGCGCGCCAAATGGATGGGGAGCACGGTCTTGTTTGAGACTTTCTGCTTACTAATCGCGTAGGCTTCGCGATTGGTCTCGTAATCAGCATCGGGGGCATCGCGATAAATGGTGGCTTCATACTTCTTACCCTTTGGCAAGAAGGAGAAACTCACTTTTGCCGTGCGAGCATTCTCGTTTGTGATGCCGCCAACAAACCATTGTCCGCTCTCTTTGGCTTGGCGTGCCACTGTGATGAATTCCCCCGGCTCTGCTTCGAGATAGCGGCTGTCGCGCCAATCCACGGCCACGTCCTTAATGAATTGGAAGGCGTCCATATACTTCTGATAGTTTTGTGGAAGGTCGGCCGCCATCTGCAAAGGCGATGGCATCGTGAGATATAGGGCCAATTGCTTGCAAAGCGTGGAATGTATATGGCGATTGGGATTGGTATTGCCCAGGAATTTGTAGGAAGTATCAAAGATACCGGGAGTATAATCCATTGGGCCACCGATAAGGCGCGTGAAAGGGAGGATGGTTTGGTGTGCGGGCTTGTTGATACCATAACTTTCGTATTCGCCACCGCGAGCAGCCTCGTTGCAGATGAGGTTTGGCCACGTGCGGCATAGACCTGTGGGGCGCACGGCCTCATGCGCGTCGATGCAGATGTGGTGTTTGGCCGCCTCTTTGATGCAATAGAGATAGTGATTATTGAGCCATTGGCCATAATGATACTCGCCGCGAGGGATGATGTCGCCCACGTATCCGGATTTCACGGCGGTATAGTGGTGGTCGTTCATAAACTGATATGCTTTTTCCAGATGGCGTTCGTAATTGCGGATAGAAGCGGAGGTTTCGTGGTGCATCATAAGGCGGATACCGCGCGAAAGAGCGTAATTCTGCAAGGAATCCACATCAAAATCGGGGTAGGGGGTGAGGAAATCGAACACATAATCCTTTGACTTGCGAAACCAGTCTTCCCACCCGATATTCCAGCCTTCCACCAAGAGCTGGTCGAATCCATGCTCGGCAGCAAAGTCGATATATTTGCGCACATTGGCGTTATTGGCGCTGTGGCGTCCATGCGGGTGGAGCTTGGTGTAATCCACCTCGTCCAGTTTGATGGCGGGCAGGTCGTTAGTGTAAGACCACGCGCCGTAGCCTGTGATCATCTCCCACCAAACGCCCATAAACTTCACCGGCTTGATCCACGAGGGGTCTTCAATGGCGCAGGGCTCGTTGAGGTTGAGGGTGATATTGGAAGCGAGGATCTGGCGCGCATCGTCGCTCACGATTACTGTGCGCCACGGCGAATGACACGGGGCTTGCATATATCCTTTGTCGCCTTTGGCATCGGGTGTGAGGAAAGAAGTGAAGACGAAAGCCGTGTCGTCCAAATCGAGGTGCATACAGGAATAATCCACCAAGGCCGCTTCGTGGAGGTTGATATAAAGTCCGCTGTCGGTCTTGAGCTGGAGGGCGGTTTGCACCAGTGTGGGTGTACCGGGCGTCACTGGCTGTTCCTTCTCTGCCTGTGGGCGCAGTTTGCGAATCTCACTAAGTTTAGAAATCGTGTAGTTATATTCCTGAGAATCGTAATTACCCGGAATCCAAAAGGCCTTATGGTCGCCCGTCATGGCAAACTCGCTGCGTTCCTCCTTGATAACAAAGTAATTAAGGTTTTTGCTTAACGGAAATTCGTAACGAAATCCCAATCCGTCGTTGAATACGCGAAATCTTACAATCATCTGGCGCTGCGGCTGGGATTGCGACAATGTTACGGCCATTTCGCGATAGTGATTGCGGATGTCAGCCCATTCGCCCCACACCGGATGCCACACCTCGTCGAATGTGAGAGTGTCTATTTTGTCTACCGTGAATCCATCCGTCAGAGAACGCCCACTCTTGAGCTGAAGCCCCAAGCGCGAGGGCAGTACCACGGCGTGACCTTTGTAA
>CAZQVW010000123.1:0-8296 GCA_964596865.1 uncultured Bacteroidaceae bacterium | reverse complement strand
GGATATGATCAAGGCCGTGGCCATCACCAACATCTATGCTCCCGAGCACCTTGTAGTTGCCACCCATGATTATCGCCGAGTTGCCGATAGGATAGAACACGCGGGCAGTATCTTCTTGGGTAATTACAGTTGCGAATCCGCGGGCGACTATGCCAGCGGCACCAACCACACCCTCCCCACCAAAGGTTACGCTCGGGCTTATAGCGGACTGAACCTCGACGCATTTCAGCGTAAGATAACCCTCCAGGAACTCAACGCAGACGGCATCCGCTCCATCGGTAAGGCCGTTTCATTGATGGCGGAGGGCGAGCAGCTCGTTGCCCACCAGCGCGCAATGACAATAAGAATGAAAAAGGTGGGGCTATGTACCGAACAGGACCAGTAGGGCTGGTTTTATATCTGCCCGCGAAACGTTCTGCCCGTTAAAAGTTGTGGCTATATTACAAAGCTGCGGACTTTTTCAGTAGTCTCTCGCGCAAAGCGCCGCCCCTACCCTATTCCATCAACACGCTAAATTCTCCATTCCAAACACTTATGTTTAATCTTAAAGATATTGTCCGCCCAAACATTTGGGCGCTCACCCCTTATAGCAGTGCACGCGACGAATATAAGGGCAAGGAAGCCCACGTCTTCCTCGATGCTAACGAAAGTCCTTATAATTCACCCTATAATCGCTACCCCGACCCCCTTCAGCACGAACTGAAGCAGCAATTATCCATTATTAAGGACGTGCGGCCGGAGCAAATCTTCCTTGGCAATGGTTCGGACGAGGCCATCGACCTTATCTACCGCGTTTTCTGCACCCCCGGGCGCGACAATGTAGTAACCATTGACCCCTCCTATGGCATGTATGAAGTTTGCGCCGAAATAAACGATGTGGAATGCCGCAAAGTGAAACTGGACGAGCATTTTGATATTCACGCCGAGCGCCTATTGGAGGTTTGCAACGCCCACACCAAGGCCATCATCCTTTGTTCGCCAAATAATCCCACCGGCAACACACTCAATGCAGAAGAAATAAAGAAGGTCTTGGAAGCATTTGGCGGCGTGGTGGTGATAGACGAAGCCTATAGCGATTTCTCCACCCAACCGCAATGGCGCTCGCAAATCAATAGCTACCCAAATCTGATTGTGCTCAACACATTGTCTAAGGCATGGGCTTCCGCCGGAATCCGATTGGGTATGGCCTTTGCCCAAGAGGAGATTATCAACTTGTTTAACAAGGTAAAATACCCCTACAATGTGAATATCCTCACCCAAAAGCAGGCCGCTGACATCCTTTCGCGCAAGCCCGATGTGAGCGAATGGGTTAAGCTCACTGTGAATGAGCGCTATTCGCTGATGAATGCCGTAAAAGAACTGAAAATATGCCAAGAGGTCTACCCCACCGAGGCCAATTTCTTCCTCGCCCGATTTGATGACGCCAATCGTGTCTACGATTACCTTGTGGAACAAGGAATTATCGTAAGAAATCGCTCAAAGATGGTCTTGTGCGACAACTGTCTGCGCATCACTGTGGGGTCGCCTTCAGAAAATACGGCCTTGATTGCCGCATTACGGAAATACCAAACACTGGCAAACAATTAATCACCCTAACCACGTATTATAAAAGCAACTTCCGCAAATGAAACTCGCCCTTTTTGTAGACCGCGACGGCACTATCATTCACGAACCCGCCCCGGGCGTGGATGAACAAATAGACAGCTTTGAAAAACTGCGCTTCGTGAAGGGAGCTATCGGCGCCCTTGCCAAAATAGCCCGCAAGACAGAGTATGAACTAATCCTTGTGAGCAATCAAGACGGATTGGGCACGCCATCTTTCCCCGAAGAGACTTTTTGGCCCGTCCACAACCTTATGCTCCAAATCCTTGAGGGAGAAGGCGTGGTCTTTAAGGCGCAACACATCGACCGCTCCTTCCCCGCAGACAACCTGCCCACGCGCAAACCCGGCACTGCCATGCTCACCCAATATATGAATGGCGAATATGATCTTAGTCGCAGTTTCGTGATAGGCGACCGCGAGACAGACCGCCAACTGGCCCACAACCTCGGGTGTAATGCGCTGATTCTTGGCCAGCACATGGATTGGGAAAAGATACAGCAGATTGTTATCGGCGGATTGCGGACGGCAGACATTCATCGCAAGACAAAAGAAACGGATATCCACGTTTCGCTCAACCTTGATGGCACCGGTAGCGCCGACATCGCCACCGGCATCGGATTTTTCGACCACATGCTGGAACAAATAGCCCGCCACGGAATGATTGACCTCGCAATCCATGCCGATGGCGACCTCAATGTGGACGAACACCACACCATCGAAGACACAGCCATCGTCTTAGGTCAGTGTCTGGACAAAGCTCTGGCAGACAAGCGGGGCCTACAACGCTATGGATTTTGCCTGCCTATGGACGATTGCCTCTGCCAAACGGCTATAGACCTCGGCGGGCGACCGTGGCTGGTATGGGACGCCCAATTCCAGCGCGAGAAAATAGGCGATATGCCCACGGAGATGTTCCTCCACTTCTTTAAGTCGCTTTCCGACAACGCCAAAATGAATCTCAACATCAAGGCCGAAGGGCAAAACGAGCATCACAAGATTGAGGGCATCTTCAAAAGTTTCGCCCGCGCCCTACGTATGGCGCTCAATCGCGACACCGAACACATGCAGCTCCCCTCTTCAAAAGGAATGCTGTAATCTTCAAAAGGAATGCTATAAGGAGTGAGCCAAACTCCCAACAATTATCGCCCTTAACACGCAGCCAAACTATAATTTTTAATGGTTTTGGCTGCGTTTCTTATACAAAAATGTTTTTTGGGATTGAAAATTTTGCGGCGATGAAAAACTTTTGCTACATTTGCAATCAAACTTTTGTACAACCATTGCAAACAGACTTACAAAACCTACAAACTATGGAACTTAAAGACATCGTTTCCCAATTCGCCGTGGAGGGCAAGGTGCTGGACATAGCCCCGTTTGGCGGCGGCCTTATCAATCATACTTATAAGGTTACCACCGAGGGTGCCGGCCCTGATTACGTTCTGCAAAACGTGAACGTAAATGTTTTTCCCGACATCGATATGCTGATGAGCAATATTGTGGCCGTTACCACCCATATCCGCAAAAAACTGGAGGCTGCCAATACGCCCGACATCGACCGCAAGGTGCTCCACTTCATTCCCGCGAAGGACGGCAAGATGTATTATTATGACGGCGAGAAATATTGGCGCATCATGATCTGCATCCCCGATAGCGTTACCAAAACCGGCGTCAGCATTGAGAACGCTTATATCGTGGGCGAGACCTTCGCCAATTTCGAAGCTATGTTGGCCGACATTCCCGAGCATCTGGGCGAAACCATCAAGGACTTCCACAATATGGAATGGCGCATCCAGCAATTGAAAGACGCCATCAAGGATAATAAGAGCGGGCGCGCCGATGAGCCGGAGGTAAAGGAAATCCTCAAGGACATCTTTGACCGTGCCGACAACTACTGCAAAGCCGAGCGCCTCTATCGCGAAGGCAAGCTGCCCAAGCGTATATGCCATTGCGACACCAAGGTAGACAATATCCTCTTCGATAAAAACGACAACGTCCTTTGCGTTATCGACCTCGACACAGTGATGCCGTCCTTTGTGTTCTCTGATTACGGCGACTTCCTGCGCTCTGCCGCCAACACCACCGTGGAGGACGACCCCGACCTTTCAAAGGTAAGTTTTAATTTCGACATCTTCAAATCCTTCACCAAGGGCTATCTAAAGGGCGCGGCCAGTTTCATCACTCCTATCGAGATTGAAAACCTGCCCTTTGCCACTGCCCTATTCCCCTATATGACATTGGTGCGCTTCATTGCCGACTATATTAATGGCGACATCTATTTCCATTGCAATTACCCCGAGCACAATCTGGTGAGGAGCCGCAACCAACTGAAGCTCACTAAATGCGTGGAGGCTGCCACCCCGCAAATGGAAGCCTTTATTAAGGAGCAACTCGCAGCTAAATAATTTATTTCCCCATAATTTCGCAAAACGGATGTTCGTCAATATGACGGGCATCCGTTTTTTCGTGGCGTTCCATTAAAAGCGAAACGCACGGAATGCCGCATTGTGCAGTCTCGCCTCGGAAATTGAGGCCGATTGCCTGTGAGCCGCAACCAACTGAAGCTCACTAAATGCGTGGAGGCTGCCACCCCGCAAATGGAAGCCTTTATTAAGGAGCAACTCGCAGCTAAATAATTTATTTCCCCATAATTTCGCAAAACGGATGTTCGTCAATATGACGGGCATCCGTTTTTTCGTGGCGTTCCATTAAAAGCGAAACGCACGGAATGCCGCATTGTGCAGTCTCGCCTCGGAAATTGAGGCCGATTGCCTGTGAGCGAGCTGATTGTGAGCCAACACGAAAGTTTTTCTTGTACAAATGCAGCGCGTTTGCGGTTTTTTTCTTATTTTTGCAATTGCAAGAAACACAACGTGTGGATTGCGTAATTTTATGGCTGAATAGATCTCGTATCTAATTCGATGAAGTTCTAAACTCAAATTCCGACCAGCTTTTAAGTTTCCACGAGCTTCAAACGATGAGGATGCGCCTGTATAGGCGTACCCCATTCTGTCGTTTTGTGGAATAGGCATCTTTGGTCGGAAGCCTGAGTTTTAGAGCGTACGAATGGTTGGTACGCTTTCTTTTTGGCTCTGCTAAAACCACGAAAAGACTACCACAATGGGCAGAGAGATTAATAGGCAGGCACTGCTGAAAGCCGTGAGCGAATGTGCCACACTTAGCGAGACGCAAAAGGAGGATTTGCGGCAATTGATAAGCGAACAAAAGAAATATGGCCTTGTTTGGGAAAACAAGACAGAGAACGCCTATGAGCAGTTGCGCACCCAAATCCCCGTGATGCAGGAAGATAAGAGCAAGGCCATAATTCACAGCGAGAACTGCCCCAACCACCTTGTGATAGAGGGAGACAACCTCCACGCTCTCATCAATCTCGCCTACACCCATGCCGGAAAGATTGATGTCATCTATATAGACCCGCCGTATAACACCGGTAACAAGGATTTTGTCTATAACGACCGGTTTGTGGACAAAAGTGACGGTTTTCGCCACTCGGAATGGCTCTCTTTTATGGAAAAGCGGTTGAAAATTGCCAAACAACTGCTCGCCGACACCGGCGTCATCTTCATTTCTATCGATGATAACGAACAATCGCAGCTGAAACTGCTCTGCGATGAAGTGTTTGGGGAAGGGAATTTCGTTTGTAATTTCATTTGGAAAAGTAAAAGTGGCGGTGCGAATGACAGTAAATATGTTGCTGTTGACCACGAATACATTCTTTGTTTTGGAAAAAACGCATTACATTTAGACAAAATGATGGACAAAGAGGCGGTCGTAAGTACTGCGTATAATAGAAAAGATGAAAAGGGTGAGTATTCATTAGACAGGTTAGATAAACAAAGCATAAGATATTCTGATTCGCTTAATTTCGAGATAATTGGGCCCGATGGAAAGTCTTATTGGCCAAAACACAAAGACCCTGAAAATCCTAATGCAACTTGGAGATGGAGCAAAGCCCATGTTAAAGCCAATTATGACGAACTTGTTTTTCTAAATGGCAACATATATACCAAAAATTATAAGAAAGATTCAAGCATCTCGCGTAGTGTACTATGTGAAGAACGCTTTGGAAGAACAAGAACTGGAAAAACAGATTTTTTTTCTGTTATGAATAACAATTTGTTTACTTCTCCAAAACCTATTAAGTTGATATATTTTTTAGCAAGTATTTCATCAAAGAAGCATTCCACCGTCCTCGACTTCTTCGCGGGCTCGGGCACTACCCTGCACGCAGTGATGGCGCTGAACAAGGAGGACGACGGCAAGAGGCAGTGCATACTTGTAAACAACAACGAGAACGGGATTTGTGAGAACGTAACGTATGAGCGCAACAGGCGCGTGATTGAGGGCTACACTACGCCCAAGGGCGAGCACGTGGAGGGACTCAAGGACAACAACCTGCGCTATTTCCGTATGGACACCGACAGTGTGAAGCGCGATGGGTTGCGCCACAGTCGCGAAAAGTTGGCCACCAAGATGGTGGACATGTTGCGGTTGAAGCACAATATCTACACGCCTTGTTCCACGGTGGGCACGCTGCCCACCAATCCGCCCACCACGCGCTATTATCAAGACGGAGGGCGCGGCTTGCTGATATTAATGGAGCCCGGGCGCATCGGGGCGTTTGTGGCGGCAATAGGAGAAATGGAGATAGAGCGCATCTACGTTTATGTGTATAGCGATGGCGCGTATGGCTATGAGGCGGAATTTGCGACGTTGGGCGACAAGGTGGAGGTATGCGCCCTGCCAGCGCCATTTCTGAACGTATTCCGGCGGTTGGCGCCCCCAAGCAACGCTCGCCCGCTAAACGCGCCCGAAAGAGGACTGTCCGCACCAGAGATCCAAGACAGCGCCAACGAATATAATGCCCCAAAACAAAACAATTAAGCCATGGTACTAAAAGATTATCAGCTCAGAGCCGTACGCGAACTGAAAGACAAAATAAAGAGACTGCTCAACATCAATAAATCGCGCCAAGTCATTATCCTGAAAGCGCCCACTGGCAGCGGTAAGACGGTGATTGCCTCGCGATTGCTGGAGGAGATGGCAGAGGAGATGCCCTTCTGGCCAGACTGTTTGGCAAAGCAGGCGGCCTTCATTTGGATTGCGCCCAATAAGCTCCACGAGCAGAGCTACTTCAAGATGAGGAATTTCTTTTCCCAAAAAGGCCTGCTCCACACTATGCGCTGGGACGATATAGACCACTCGCTCGACTACCTTTGCCACGGCGACATTCTCTTCCTCAACTGGGAAAGCATCAACAAAGACAACGCCCTGATTATGCGGGAAAACGAACAGCACCGCACTCTCATCGACATCGCCGCGCGCACGCAGATTGAGCACAATATCCCGCTGATTGTCATCATAGACGAGGAGCACATGTTTGCCGGTAAGAACGCCAAGAAAGCGCAGAAAGTGCTGGCGCTGCTTAATCCCAAGATAGAGCTACGCATTTCTGCCACTCCTACTTCGCAAAGCTCCGAAATAGTAACGATTTATCGCAATGAGGTAATTCAGGAAGAAATGATAAAGACGCAGGTGGAGCTGAACCCCGCTCTGCAGACCACCAGCAAGGGTGCGCTCAATATGAATCAGCAACTGCTGAAGCAAGCCTTGGAGATGCGCGACGAGCTCGCCCAGCGCTACGCCGATTGCGGTAGCCTTGTCAATCCGCTACTATTGATACAGTTGCCAAACGACAGTACCGAGCTCAACCCCGAGGATAAAAAGGTGGTGGACGATGTGAAAGCCTACCTCGATCTCCACCAAATCAACGAGGCCCGCGGCAATTTGGCCGTATGGCTGTCGAAAGAAAAAACAAATCTGGAAGGGATAGAGGATTTTCAGAGCTCGGTAAAAGTATTGCTGTTCAAACAAGCCATCGCTCTGGGCTGGGATTGCCCGCGGGCAGCTGTATTGCTGATATTCCGCGAACTGAAAAGCGAGACTTTCACCATCCAGACTGTGGGGCGCATCCTCCGTATGCCGGAACAGAAATTCTATACTGACGAGGCGCTAAACAAGGGCTATGTCTACACCAATCTAAGCGCAAACATGGTGAGCATCGTCCAAGACGACATGAATTATATCAGCACATTGGTGGCCCATCGCAAAAAGGACTTGAAAAATGTGGTTTTGACCTCACAATCTATCATTCGCCCGAAGCAACGCAATCGCCTCGGCTCGGATTTCCGCCAATGGTTGAAAGATACATTCCTTAAGATGTGGGAATTAAGAAACTATACATTCCCCCACGCTCCCTTTGGCTCATCGGAAGAAGGGGAGGGCAAGTCTCCCCCCACCGAACCCGACCCCACACAGACAATCGTGAAATATAATAGACTGCAGGCCGCCAGGCATTTAGTAGAATTTGATGTGAAAAACATCGAAACCATTGTGCCCAAGGATATGACTATACAGGACGAAGCCGGCCGCTACGAGGTGGAGAAGAAAGCTCGCTTTGCGCGCACGCAGAATGAGGTGGACAATCTGTTTTGGATATTTTGCCAAAAGAATGTGGGTGGTTTCGCCAAAGTGGACAGTACGCCAGTGATGGTGGGCGCACTGATGCGGGTGATGGAAGATTTGTTTGGAAAGTTTGAGATAGAGGCCAAGCGCATTATCCTCCATCCCAATAATCAATCGCGCTTTGAGGACGTAATCCGCGTAGCCATAAGC
>CAZQVW010000122.1:0-8349 GCA_964596865.1 uncultured Bacteroidaceae bacterium | reverse complement strand
AAGGGGCGCAGGGACGCCCAACTGATGATAGAGAAGCTGAGCGGCCCCATGCGCGTGGGGCTGCAGACAAATGAACTGGTATTGCCCAGCAAAGACCAGTCGGGATTGTTTCGCGGACAGACACCGGAAATCCCCACTCTCGGGAGCGGCGAATGGCTCAACCGCCTTATCTACGGCGATAACCTACTGGCTATCCAAGCACTGCTGGCTGGCGACCCCGCCAGCGGACTGCCATCGCTGCGCGGCAAGGTAGACCTTATTTATATAGACCCGCCATTTGATTCCAAGGCCGATTATCGCACAAAAATCACCCTCCCTGGCGCAGGCATCAATCAGCGCCCCACTGTGGTGGAACAATTCGCCTACGCCGACACGTGGGAGAAGGGCACAGTCTCTTATCTCGAGATGCTCTACCCAAGGCTGGTGCTTATGCGCGAACTTCTCTCCGACCGTGGCAGTATCTACGTCCATATCGACTGGCACGTTGGCGCTTACGTCAAAGTTTTGCTCGATGATGTCTTTGGAAAGGGAAATTTTAGGAACGAAATTGTGTGGAAAAAGTACAGTGGCGTTAAAAATCAAGCGAAAGGGAAATATACTACTCAGACAGATACTATTTATTGGTACTCTAAATCTGAAAAAATCACATTTCACATGCAATATAGGGCCATGACTCAAAAGTATATTGATGATGAATACAAATACTTTGACGAGAATGGTAGGAAATATGCACTATTAAGAGGTAGAGGCTATCAAAACAACGGTGGAGAAGCCAAACGCAAATATTTAGATGAAAATCCAGGTTCACCTATTACGTCTTTATGGGATGACGACAATCTTCAATTAAACACATCATCGTCAGAGCGCCTTGGCTACGCCACCCAAAAGCCGGAGGCATTGCTTGAGCGCATTATAAAGGCAAGTTCCAATGAGGGCGACCTTGTGTGCGATTTCTTCGGAGGTAGCGGCACAACGGCAGCTGTGGCGGAGAAGTTGGGGAGGCGCTGGATTACGTGCGACATCGGGAAGCCCGCATCGCTGATTATGCGCAAGCGCTTCATAGACCAAGACGTGAAGCCCTTTCTCTATCAAAGCATCGGTGATTATCAAAAGGAGGCGTTCCGCAACAATAGAAAGTATAAGAGCATCGGCGACCTGTCGCAGATAATATTAGGGCTGCACGGCGCCTTGCCTTTATCGCCCGAGCAGAACAGCGACCGCAACATCGGTTATATCAAGGAGACGCGCACATTGGTGATAGTGGATTCGCCCAATCGCCTGACCACCGCCGCCACCATCAAGCGCGCCGTGGAAGCAAAGCAGACCCTCCTCGGCGGCGGGTGGCAGAAGGTGCAAATCCTCGGATGGAACTTCGCCTTCGATATTTCCGAGGCTATCCAAAAGTATAAGGAGGCAAAAGAGAATGTGGAGGTGCTCGTCATCCCGCCCGACCTCTTAGACAAGCTCAAAAAGCAGGGCGAGGCACAGTTGATGGGCAAGGTGAAATTCTCTCCCTTGCAGTATCTGGTGGTGGCGCCGATAGAAAAGAAGATATACGAGGGCAACGAGGAACTGACCATCACCCTGCAAGACTATGTGCTGCTCTCGCCCAACAATATCCCGCTGGAAGACAAGGACAAAAAGACGCTGCAACTCATAATGCAAAGCGACCCGCTCTCGCTGATAGAGTATTGGAGCGTAGACCCCGACTACGATGGCGAGACTTTCCGCTCTAAATGGCAGGACTACCGCGAAAACACCGACAACGACAGCGACCCGCTGCATTGCGTGTACACTTGCGCCCTCGTTCTGCCGCCCAAGCAGGGGCGCAAGGTGTGCGTGAAGGCTGTAGACGTCTTCGGATTTGAGAGTCAAGTAATCCAAACACTATAAACACCGAATGCCATGATTACAGACAACAACAAAGAGATTAAGAACATCAACAAAGACAACGCTCCGCTGGAATTGGCCGCACGCCTTACGGAACTGGTGGAAAAAGAATGGGCCAACGGCAAGATGCTACAGGCTGTTACGCCCACCACGGCCGAATTGCTGAAATATTGGTTTGGCGAGGCTTTCTGCGAACTAAGGGACAAGAACTTCCACCTCGGGCAGCGCCGAGCCATTCTCAATACAATCTATCTCCACGAGGTCGCGAAAGAGAAAAAAGTGATAGATGCCTATTCACAAGTGGCGCAAGACCTCCTACCGATGGCTGACCTCGAGGAATTGGCCTCGCCCAAAAACGCCTTTCCCAAATACTGCGTGAAAATGGCCACCGGCACGGGCAAAACGTGGGTGATGCACGCACTAATAATCTGGCAGGCGCTAAATGCGCTGAGCGAGGCCACGCCTTCGGGCCGCTTCACCAAGAATTTCCTGATTATGGCGCCGGGCATCATCGTATATGAGCGGCTATTAGACGCGTTCCTCGGTCGCGTTGGCGAACAGCAGGTGCGCGACATCCAAACAAGCGACTTTGTCCTCAACCAAGAGCTACTCCTGCCCCCGCAATACCGCGAGCAGATGCTCTCGTTCATCCAAAACAATGTGGTGAGCAAGGAAGACGGCATCGGCAACAAGGTTACCGGCGGCGGACTGATTGCCCTGACCAACTGGCACCGCTTTGAAAAGCAATTGCCGGAAGAAGATGGAGACACAAAAGACGCCACTCTGCCCGAAGAATATCACGAAATAGACGCAAAGAAAGTTATAACCGACATAATGCCGGTGATACCGGGCACAACGTCAGGCAATGCCCTCGAAGCTCTTGACCGCCGCAATCTAAGCGGCAACGAACTGGAATACCTCGCCTCCCTGCCCGACATCATGGTCATCAACGACGAGGCACACCATATCCATTCCCTGAAAAGCGGTATGGAAGCGAGCGAAGTGAAATGGCAACAGGCGCTGGATTACATCAGCAAGGGCAAGGGCGAGAGGTATGTGCAGCTCGATTTCACCGCTACGCCCTACATCTCTTGCGGAACGCGCAAAACCAAACGTGGCAGCGGGGAAACAAAGGACATAAAGCATTACTTCCCTCATATCATCGTGGATTTCAATCTCAACGAGGCACTGAGATTGGGCCTTGTGAAACTCCTCCTGTTAGACGAGAGGCAGGAACTAACCGATTTGCCGCCTTTGGATTATAAAGCCGAGCGCGCGGAAAAGCATGTAACCGGCCTAAGCGATGGCCAGCGCCGAATGCTGCGCGCAGGTCTAACAAAACTAAGATATTTAGAGAACGAGTTTGCGAAAGTAGACAAAAATAAGCATCCCAAAATGCTGGTGGCGTGTGAAGACACGGAGGTCTCTCCTTTTGTGGAGGTTTTTCTGATAGGCGAAGGGTTAAGCCAAGGCGATATTGTCAGGATTGACAGTAATAAGCAGGGCGAAGTCTCGCAGGCCGATTGGCAGGAAGTGAAAGGCAAGGTGTTTGACATCGACCACCGCGCCAATCCAAAAGTTATCATCTCGGTGATGATGCTGCGCGAGGGGTTTGATGTAAACAATATCTGTGTGTTGGTGGCGCTTCGCTCCGCAAAATCGTCTATCCTTTTGGAACAACTCATTGGTCGCGGATTGCGCCTTATGTGGCGGGAAAGTGCATACCAAGACATCAAGCGCGCCGATCGCGAACTCGTGATGAAACGTCACACCGCCCCCACCACCCGCTACGACACCCTTTCCATCATCGAGCACCCCGCCTTTAGGAAATTCTATACGAACCTAATAAACAGTGGTCAGGCCGCAGTGGAAAGCTATGACCCAAGCGCCACCAGCCCCAGCGCCACGGGCGATATAATCAACGTGGGATTGAGAGAAGATTACCAACCTTATGATATGGAATGGCCGGTAATCCTCCACGATAGCGAAGAAGAAATACGACCGCTGCAAATCGACATCTCTAAGCTGGACTCATTTACTCTGTATCCCCTTGATGCTTTGCGAAATTTCTTGGCCACTGACGGCGAAATCTTTGTGTCGCAGGAGATAACCACGCAAATCCGTTTTGGGCGCTACAAGGTTACGGCAGACCTCTTCACGGCCGAAAGTTACAACGAATATTTGGGCAAGCTCGTCCATATTATCACAAACCGCATGAACGGCAAGCGCACCTTCCCCACCATGCAAATCAATGAAGCTGAGATAGCCCAAAGTATGGACACCTACATTCGCACGCGCCTATTCAATCAGCCCTTCAATCCCTTTAATAACAATGATTGGAAGATTTTGCTTTCCAAAAACAACATCGTAACAGCTCATATCATTAAGCAGTTTAGCAAAGAAATCTATCGCGCGCAGCAAGACACCATAAAGACCTCGCCCGATGTGGCCTTAACCAAATTCTCCTGCGTCAAGACCCTCACCATGCGCGACAATTTTTCAACAGAAGTGAGCAAGTGTATCTATGAGCGGCAGGGGTGGCCCACTCACGGCGGTGGATTGGAAAAGGACTTCATGGCGCTATTGGAACAAGACGGCGATGTCCAGAAGTGGCTCAAGATAGACGAATCGCGCCACCATTTCGCCCGCATCTTCTATATGCGCGCCGATGGGCTTATGGCTTTCTATCATCCCGACTTCCTTGTAGCCACGAAAGACAAGGTCTATCTAATCGAAACCAAGGGACAGGACAAAGTGAACGACGCCAATGTAAAGCAAAAGCAGATGGCTGCCACCGAGTGGGTAAAGAAAGTCAATTCGCTTGGGGATAAACGCCCCATGAACCGCGAATGGAAATATGTTCTCGTGGGCGAGGAAACATTTCATCGCTTGCGTAACGGCCGCGCGGGTGTTGTGGATATTTGCGCCCAGTGCTCAATCAGTTATGCCACGGCCAGCGGCACACTTTTCGAGTAGCCCACGGCTCATTATCGGGAAAATCCACATTCATAAGAGGCTGTAAGAAAGCCGGTTGTTTGCAATTATGCCCTTCATCTCGGCGCGCATAATATTGGGGACGGATTACGTTGCATAGCAGCGAATCCGTCCCCAATTTATTCCACCCTTTGCGCATACACAAAGGGCTTCTTCGCTATTTTGGGTGAATTATTTCTTCTTCGGCTGTTTGGCGAATCGATAGATGAGGTGGAACATCGCATAGCGCGGCTGAACATTGTAGCGCTTGCTGGAAAGGTTAGTCCATTCCTGTTTTCCCTTAAAACCGATATTGTTCTTACCGATTTTATATTTCAAGCTCATTTCCTCGTTGGCGTAGACATTGTGGAAGAAGCGTGAGATAGTGTAAATGAACGCATAATTGTATGTCCCCTCCCCACAAAAAGATATAGTCCCTTAGTCTTCGTCTAATTCGTAGAAGTCATTGTCTTCGTTGTGGTCCTCTTCGTCCTCGAAATCATCGGAGTAGTCGGGGTCGATGAAAAGGGGTGTGTTGAAATCATCGAGGGCGCGGCGGTCTTTCTTTGTGGGGCGGCCGGTGCCGCGGGCGCGATTGACAAACCCGCTGACGCGACTCATCTCCAATAGGTCGTATTGCTCTTTGGGTGTGAGGTCTTCGCGCAGATTGTTCACCAATTTTGGGCCCACGCGTTGTTCCTGCGCCCGAAGCACGCGGAAAGTGTAGGTGATGGGCGGTTTGCGCACATCAACGATGTCGCCGTCCTTGATAATATGCGAGGCTTTCAGGCGAGAGCCACCGATTGTTACGCGTCCGTTTTTGCAGGCGTCAGCCGCCAATGTGCGCGTTTTGAAAATGCGCGCCGCCCACAGCCATTTGTCAATTCTTGCTTCCATGCTTTTAGAATAGAGTGGAATGCTAGTTGATAGAATAGAGTAGTTTGTAAGATTAGGATAGAATGTTTGTTGATAGAGTAGAGACGTTTGTAAGGTGGAAGTAATTAGTAATCGTTTCCAGTGACATTCTACTCTATTCTATCAACTCGCAAACTACTCTATTCTAAAAACTATTTCCCATTATAATGATTCATAGCGAATTGGATGCCGCTAAGGACAAAGGCGCGTATGGCATCGCAGGCGCAGTTTACTCGCGAGTCCATCTCTTTCATTTCGTCGTCGTTGAAGTGTCCTAAAACAAAATCCACTTGATGGCCGCGTGAAAATTCGTTACCGATTCCAAACCTCAGGCGCGGATATTGATTGGTGCCGAGGCATTGGGTGATGCTCTTGAGGCCGTTGTGGCCGCCCTCGCTGCCGCCAGGCTTCATCCGGAGTGTGCCAAAGGGCAGGGCGAGGTCGTCATTCACGATGAGGAGGCGGTCCATGTCTATCTTCTTTTGATTCACCCAATAGCGCACGGCGTTGCCGCTGAGGTTCATATAGGTGGAGGGCTTGAGGAGATAGACGGTCTGCCCCTTCAGCCGCATTTCGCCGATGAAGCCGTAGCGCTTGTCCTGAAACGCAATATTGGATGCCCCAGCCAGGGCATCCAATATGCGAAATCCTATGTTATGTCTGGTCCCAGCATATTCGTCGCCGATATTGCCGAGGCCAACCACCAAGTAATTCATAATAATAATGTGTGGTCTCCGCTATTAGGACGCAGCGCTATCGGCATCTGCGGCGGTATTAGCGGCAGCCTGCGCATTACGTGTGGTCTTGACGGAGCAAACCAATGCCTGCTTGGGAGTAACCAACTCCAAGCCCTCGAAATTGAGGTCGCCCACGATAATCGACTGGCCAATCTGGAGGTTGCTGATGTCGATAGTCAGTTTCTCGGGGATTTTGTCGTAAGTGGCTTTCACTTTCAGGCTACGCACCATGCTGCTGAACTGACCACCGGCTTTCACACCGGCAGCGTGGCCCACGAATGCCACGGGCACTGCCATTACGATGGGCTTGCCCTCGGTGAGCTGATAGAAATCGATGTGGAGGACATTGTCCTTAACGGGGTGGAACTGGAGCTCCTTCATTACGGCCTTGCAGGTCTTGCCATCGATGTCAAGGTTCACCACATAGATGTTGGGTGTATAGATGAGCTTGCGTACTGCCTCGAAATTCACGGTGAAGCTCTGGGCCACAGCCTTGCCGTCCTTGTCCTTAGCCACGCCGTAGAGGTTGCAGGGCACTGCGCCGCTGGCGCGCAAAAGTTTGGCGGCCTTCTTGCCGCTCTCGGTACGCACGGTACCCTTCAAATCAAATTCTTTCATTTTCTTTTCTTTGTGTTACTCTAAATTAATTGTTTAATTCGCCATCGCACATTGATGTATGCTGAAAAGCGGTGCAAAATTAGCAATTTATTTCCAATTATCCACCGCCTTACGCCATAATTCCATTATATGAGGGATAGAAAACTTCTGTTGTTTGAGATTTCGCCTCCTTTTTTGCTTGCGCTAATCCGCACTGAAATTTTGTGAGGCAAAGGGCAGGGAAGTAAATAGAGCCGAATGCCAATATGGCCACGAGTGGTCGCCGTTGCGCACCCTTAATTCGGCCGGCACTCGGCGTTGGCGCATGAGCAAGTGGAGCTTTTCGGTCTGTTCCAATAGGAAATCATCGTCGCCGATGTCGAAAAACCATTTCACGGTGCGCAGAGCGTTGAGCGTGTCGCCTGTGGCTTGCTCCACAAAGTTGATGGCGGAGTGGTCGCGCACGGCATTGACCACATGGAATAGGCAATTCACCGTATCTGCCTGTATGCTAATCGAGAAGTCCAGCCACGCGCTCATGGCGTAGCAGGAGGAGAACATATCCGTGTGGCGCTGGCAGTAGACCGTGCTGCCTCCGCCGCCCATAGATAGTCCGCTGATAGCCCTGTGCCCTTTGTCGCCCACGATGCGGTATTTCTTTTCCGCCGTAGGTAGAAATTCGTGGAAAAAGAAATCCTCGTAAGCGTGGCCGGGCATATTGAAATAGCCGTTCCAAGTGTGGTAGATGTCGGGCCCGCCGGCGTTGGGCATTAGGATGACCATCTCCTTAATCTTGCCTGCGGCGATGAGCGAATCCGCCACGTTCTGCACGTGGCCATTCTGCGCCCAAGCAGAATAGGTGTTGCTAAGTCCGTGCAATAGATAGAGCACGGGGTATTGTTTCTGCCTGTCGGCATTGAAAGATGGCGGCAGATACACATTGTATCTCACCCATTCGCCCATCACTTGGCTGTAAATACTGTCTGTAACGATGGTGGCGCGCCCGCCTATGAGCATGGCCGCGCAAATCAAGGTTAGGAAAATCTTTTTCATAACAATGGGGGTTGGGAATAATGTAGTGGTTAAAACGGTTTGGCGTAATCCAATACCACTGGTTCGCGCTTGCCCAAGGAGGCGGGCACGTCGATGATGCGCTGATTGTCGGAGCCGCGGAAGATGAGGCTGGTGTCGCGCTTTTTCTGGATAAACGGCCCGTCCACGAGGACATCAATCGTAT